>DATCPU010000284.1:0-25988 GCA_036569925.1 Candidatus Dormiibacterota bacterium | reverse complement strand
CCATCACCACACCGCCCTCGACCTGGCCCTCGAAGATCAGAGGATTGATCACGTTGCCCGGGTCGCCGACGTACGTGACGTCTTGCACCTTGACCGCGCCGGTTTCCATGTTGACGTCGAGCTCTACGAGCTGGGCCGTGTACGTGTACACAGGACCCTGGCCGTCTTCGGACTTTTCGAAGACATGCGTGGCCTCGTATTTCAATGGCAGGCCTTGGCGCCGCAGCTCGCCCGCCAGATCTCGAAGCGTCAGGCGGCGATTCGGATCGCCTGCTACAGCGGCGATGCCTTCCTTGAACTCGACGGCGGCCTCCGGAACACCGAATGCCTTGGCCGCGGCCGCGATCAGCGATTGCTTAAGCGACCTCGCGGCCTTGAGGACCGCCGACCCGGCCAGGAAGGTGGTGCGCTGGCCGCTCGTCGCCATCGGGTACGGGGCGAGGAACGTATCGCCGACCAGCGTGGCGTCGAACATTTCGAGAGGAACGTCCAACTCCTCGGCGGCGATCTGCGCAAGCGCGATCGAGATCCCCTGGCCTTTCTCGACCGCGCCCGCGAGCGCGCGCACTCGGCCGGCCTCCGAAAGCTCGACCGCGGCCATCGTCAGGCCGATATCCATGCCGGTCCAGGCACCTCCCGCATTGTCGCCGCGCGTGGCGCCGCAGGTCTTCCAGCAGCAGCCAATGCCGACCCCTCGCCGCCAGGGCGCCGGCTGGGGATCCGTCTTCGCGCGGGCGAGCGCGGCCTGGTACGGCGCCTGCAGCGCCTCCATCACAGCCCTCGCGGAAACGCTCTCATCGAGGGTGACGCCCGTGATTGTGGTCTGGTCCTTCTCTATGGCATTGAGGATGCGGAGCTCGAGCGGGTCGATTGCAAGGGCCTCGGCCAGCTGGTCCATCTGCGACTCCCAGGCGAACGCCAGGTCGGGAACGTCTGTACCGCGGAGCGGGCCGCTGCGTGGCCGATTCGTGCAGACCTCGAACATTTGCACCCTGGCGTTCGGAATCGAATATGGACCCGCAATGAGGCCGATCATGTAGCCGAGCGGGCTTCCTTTGAGGTCGCCTTCGGGGTGCCAGATCCAGCAGCCTCCGTCGCCGATGACCTCGGCCTCAAACGCGACGATCTTGCCCGTCTTGTCCACGCCGGTCCGGTACTTCAGGTCGTACGAATGGGACTTGCTCGAGCCGAGCATCGACTCCTCACGCGTGTAGACGATCTTCACGGGACGCCCGGTCTTCGCCGCCAAGAGACCGGCTACGCCGGTGTGCACGAACTCACCACGGTGGCCGAAGTTGCCACCCATGGCGGGGCAGATGACGCGCACACGGCTCTTGTCGATTCCCAGCATCTCGGCCAGCCACATGCGCCCCGCGAAAGGGTGGTGGTGAGGCGAGTGGAAGGTGAACATCCCGTCCTCTGCCTCGTAGGCCAGAGCCGCCTCCGGCTCCATGGGCGCGTGCTCACGAGGCGTGGTGTGATAGGTGCTTTCGACGACCGCGGCCGCCTGCGCAAAGGCCTGGTCGGGATCGCCCTTCTCAATGGGCTTGATGGCCACCCAGTTTGGAAACGATGGGTGGATCTGCGGGCCGAGGTCGTGCAATGCGTCCAGCGGGTTGAGGACCGGGTCGAGCACGTCGTACTGGACCTTGATCAGCCGGACCGCTTGGTCCGCAATCTCTTCGGATTCCGCCGCGACAGCCGCGATCGCCTCGCCGACGAAGCGGACGCGATCGATCGCCAGCATGTGCATTTGCGGTTTGCAGTTCATCAGCGTCTTGCGGCCGGGGATGCTCTCGTGTGTGATCACGGACTTGACGCCGGGCAGCGCTTCTGCCGCCGTGATGTCGATGCCCAGAATGTTGGCGTGGTGGTGCGGGCTGTGAAGAATGCGCGCGTACAGCATGCCTTCCTTCTTCAGGTCCGCCGCGTACTTGGACCGCCCGGTGACGTGGAGCTGGCTGTCCCACTTCGGCGCCCTCGCCCCGATGCGCTTGCCCTGGTACTCGAGCTCAGGCAGCGCGGTGTCTTCGCGGATGGCCTTCGCGGCGACCATCACGGCGTCCACGATCTTCGAGTAGCCGGTGCAGCGACACGTGTTGCGCGCCAGGCGCGATTCGATGTCGGCGCGCGTCGGATTGGGATTAGCGGTCAGGAGGGCATGAGACTCCATGATCATGCCGGGGATACAGAAACCGCACTGCGCCGCTCCGCCATCGGCGAACGCGCGCTGCAGCGGATGGAGCGGCTCCTCGCCGGGATGCGCGTCGCAAGGTCGGGCGTAGCTCGAGAGGCCTTCGATCGTCACCACCTCTTTGGCGCCGACCCGTCCGACCGCCAGAAGGCATGACATCACGCCCCGACCGCCCAAAAGAACTGTGCAGCTCCCGCACTCGCCGCCGTCGCAGGCCTCTTTGGTGCCGGTCAGGTCGAGGTCATCGCGGAGCACATCCATCAGGGTCCGGCGGGGGTCGACCAGCAGCTCACGCTCCGCGCCGTTGACCTTGAGCTTGATGGCCTGCTTGCCTGCCTGAGTTACGACGCTCAATTAGTCACCGCCTTGCTTGATTCGCGCCAAAACCAGTTCGAATGACGCAACGCTTGCTACATTAGCACAGCCCTTACATCACAGAACCAAGCTCAGTCTTTTTCGGGCGTCAGGACGGCGAACTCGCGGGTGCCTGAGTGCGAAATGAGCAGGGGCCGTACGCGGCTCTTGAGGTACTGATGTAGTGAGTCCGCGCTGTAGCGATCCGAGTCCTCCTTCATAAGCCACTGGTTGACGATGAAGAAGGCGTTGGGGGTCGAGCGCTTGCGCAGGACGTCGCTGGACACGAAACCGTGTAAACGCGCCATCCCAGGATTCACGGCGATGCGCCGAAGCTCGAGATACTCGTCCAGCTTCTCTGGTCTGACCTCGTGAGTGGAGACGGTCATGTGACGCTGCAGAAGGGGCATCCCGCGCAGACCACCGCCGTGGGGCAGGTCGACCCGATCGCACATGGTGGCGTCGTCGGGCGTTCCACCGTTGGAGCGCCATGCGTCTTCGCTCGCCCAGGACGAGATCGCGAAGTCGCCCTTTCCGTCGTCGGCGCGGGCCACCAGCAGGCCGAGCTGGTTTGGGGGCCGAGAAGAGATCGAAGGTGACGCTTCAGCGACCGTGGCGACGACGACAAAGTCGCCGGTGGCGACAGCTGAGCCCGCGCCCTCAGCACGCGTGCGGTCGATATGCATTACAGATCCGCGGCCCCAATTCTCGCGGGACATCTCGTTGATGAGGACATGGACCCCGTCAGGTGCCACACCACAGGTGCGTGCCACGACTTCGGTGATGCCGCGAACCAGCTCTCGCTTCTGCTCGAGCGAACGCCCGGCAAAGAGCTCGACGTGGACTATGGGCATTTGCGCACCGTCGGCCAACCGTAGCTAAACGCTCGTCACGTTGTCAACTTTGTTACAACCGCTGGATGTCGGCGAGCATCTCGCGGACCGCCGCCAGGGTCTGTTGTGCATTCGGCTGACCCGGGATGATGTGGACGCGATCCACGCCGAGGGCGGCCAGTGCTTCGATCTTTCGCAGCAGCTCCTCCTGGCTGCCGATCACGTACAGGAGATCGCGCTCGAGCAACCCGGGCGCGCTGGCCAGCGAGGCGGCCAGCCGCTCCCGCGCCGGCACAGCATCGACTGCCGGGGCGACCACGGCCGTGAGGGTTGCCGACACCTTGATTGAGTTCCCGGCGGCGGCGGCCCGTGAATGCATGCGATCCAGCAGGTGCTGAACCCGCTCGCTGGAGCGTCCGTGCGTTTCGTCAACCACTGGGGTGCCATCGATGCTGACGTGCAGGAGGTCGACACGGTTGGCCACCTCTGCCGCGCGACACAACAGGCTTTCGCGTGCGGCGCCGATCGCCACGGGTACGCACTGCATGACTCCTCCCCACTCCCAGGGCACCTCGTTCTCGATCTTGAAATACCTGCCGCGATGCGTCACCACGCCGCGGTGCTCCAGCATCGCCCGGCAGACCACAGCCGACTCGAGCAGCCTCTCGGTACGCGTCGCGCCATCCCCCCACGGCAGGCCGAATGCCACGTGCTCCGGCGCGTACCACCCGCCTCCGAGACCAAGCTCCGCGCGGCCGCCTGAGAGTTCCTGCAGCGTCGCCATCCCGTGCGCGATGACCGCTGGATGATGGAAGTTGACGTTCATCACCATGGCCGCAAGCGTGATCCGGCTTGTTGCCGCCGCCGCTACGCCGAGTGCGACAAGAGGTTCGACCCGCCACCTCGGAGCAGACGGTGAACGCCCACTGAAGAAGTGATCGACGGCGACCAGCCCGTCGAATCCTTGCTGCTCAACGAGTCGCGCCTGTTGTGCAGCCTCGACGCCCAATGACTCACCAAAAACTTGCACCGCTAGCGCCGGCGCGGATGTAGCGAATGTTGCATGAAATAAGTATGCTTTCGATATGGCCCCGCGGGAAGGTGGGCACGCGCTCATAGCAGTGCGGGCCGCCGCCCGCGAAGGCCCGTCGTATCTTCAGAATGACCGCCAGTGACCATGACTCAGCAAGCCCTTCTCGAAACGCGCGCCGTGAGCAAGAGATTTCATCGCCGCGATGGGACGGTGCTGACCGCGGTCCAGAGCGTCGACTTATCGATCAGCGCAGCGGAAACGGTCGCGCTGGTGGGCGAAACCGGATCGGGCAAGTCCACACTGGCGCGGCTGGCGCTGGGGCTGGAGGTTCCGGATGAAGGGCAGATTTTCTTCCGGGGTCGAGCCCTCGACCAGATGTCGAGCGCCGAGCACCACAAGTTCAGGCTGGCGGTGCAACCGATCTTCCAGGACCCAGGCGCGAGCTTCAATCCCCGGCGCCGGGTGCGCGAACTCCTGCGCCAGGCCTTTATCCAGGCCGGCAAGCGGGGATCGGCCATTCCCCCGGCCACGGCGGCAGTGCTCGCGAGCGTCGGGATTCCGGCGACCGCGGACTTCCTGCAGCGCTACCCTCATGAGCTCAGCGGCGGTCAGCGCCAGCGGCTGGCGATTGCCCGAGCGCTGGCCATGGCGCCCGATCTGCTGATCGCGGACGAGCCGCTGTCAGGCGCCGACGCCTCGATTCGCGGCCAGATCCTGAACCTGCTCAGCGACCTCCAGGACCAGCGAGGGATCGCCATCCTGTTCATCACTCACGACATTTCGATCGCGCGTGCCTTCGCGCATCGCGTTGCCGTGATGTACCAGGGCAACGTCGTCGAGCAGGGGTTGGCCGGAGACGTTCTGGGCCACCCACGGCACCCGTATACCCAGCTGCTGCTGGCGGCGGCGCCGTCGGTGACCGGCCTGGTCGACTTTTCGCGATTCTCGAGCGTGCCACACCGGAAGCCCGCGGAGGGTGGATGCGTCTTCTACTCCCGCTGCCCCATCGCGATGGACCGCTGCACGGAGATTCAGCCGGCCCTGACCTCGGTCGGCCCCGACGGGCACCGCGCAGCCTGCCTGGCGGTCGAGACGATCGACGAGGCGCCCCTGAACGCGGCGGTGAATTAAAGGCAGATCGACTGGGTCAGCCGGCGGCCCCCTCGTTTCGGCGGTCGTCGATTCGACGTATCACTGGCCGTGAAGCCAGCAGCGCACCTGATGGCCGGTCGCCGACCCCACGTCGAACGTCGGCGGCATCTCGCGGCACGGATCAAAAGCCTTCGGACACCGAGGCTCGAACGGGCAGCTGGTGATCGGCTCGCTAAGGTCCGGCACCTCTCCTTTGATCGATGCGAAGTGGCGACCCTGCCGCTCCGTCTGCGCCGCGGCGAGCAGACCCTCGACGTAGGGGTGGGCGGGCGAGCCGAAAACGTCGGATGCCCTTCCCCATTCGACCATCCGGCCGGCGTACATGATGTAGACCCGATCGCAGACCGAGCGCACAACGCCCAGGTCATGGCTGATCAAGAGCAGCGCCATGCCTTGCGACCGCCTGAGCTCGTCAATCAGGACGAGGATCTCCGCCTGTGTCGTCACGTCGAGCGCGGTCGTCGGCTCGTCCGCGATGAGCAGGCGCGGCCTGCAGCCCAGGGCGATCGCAATCCCCACGCGCTGCCTCATGCCTCCCGAGAGCTCGAACGGATATGAGCGCAGAACTGCGGTGGGCAAACGAACCAGCTGCACCAGGTCACGCACTCGCTTGCGCACGTCGGCATGGCGATCGTGGGTGCGAACCGACTCGGCGATCTGCTCTTCGATTCGCATGACCGGGTTCAGAAAGCTAAGACTGTCCTGGAAGACCATCGCGACCGGGTTACCGCGGACCTCCGGCCATTCGCGCTCCGAGAGATGAGTCACATCGCGGCCTCCGACCACGATGTTCCCCGATTCGATGGTGGCCATGGTTGGAGGGTTCAAGCCGATGAGGGCTCGGCCCAACGAGGACTTCCCACAACCTGATTCGCCCACGAGCCCAACGGCCTCACCCTCGTTGATTTCCAGGCTTGCACCCTGAAGCGCACGCACGAGACGGCCGTTGCGGTGATACGTCATGTGGACGTTGTCGACGGAGAGCACGGGGCCGGCTTGGAGGTTGGTCCGGGCGATCACTGGGCGCTCCGAGGGTTGAGAACCTTGTTGAGCACGCTGCCGAGCACGTTGAAAACAAGCACGGTCAAGAAGATCGCCAGGCCCGGAAAGATGGATAGCCACCAGGCCTCGAACAGGAATCGCTGACCGCTGTTCAGCATCCTGCCCCAACTGACTACGGTCGGGTCTGAGAGGCCGAGATAGCTCAAGCCGGCCTCGATCAGGATCGCGTCGCCGATCGTGAGCGTAGCCGTCGCCAGCACAGGGGCAAACGCATTCGGAATGACCTCGCGGAGCATGATCGACCACTCATTGATCCCTAGGCAGCGAGCCGCATCGACGAAATCGAGCTGCTTCACCCGGAGGACCTGGGCCCGCATCAGGCGTGCCGTCTGTGGCCAGGCGAGAAGCGCGATGACCGCGATGACGCGGTCGATGCCCGCGCCGATGAGCGCGACGATCAGCGCCGCCAGGATGAACGTGGGCAGGACCTGGAACGACTCGCTGAACCGCATGGCCAGGCTGTCGACGGTCTTGCCGAAGTACCCGGCCACAGATCCCACGGCCGCACCGATCAGAGTCGCCGACGCCGCCGCCAGAAGTCCGACCACCAAGGAGATTCGCAACCCGTAGAAAAGCTCGAGAGTGACGTTTCGACCCAGCTCGTCAGTGCCCAGGCCGAAGGCTCGGGAAGGCGGCTGAAGGATGTTTTCGGAGATGTGGTCGGGGTTGCCGGTGACGAGCAGCGGGCCAAAGGCTGCGGCGATCAAGAGCAGAGCGATCACCGCCGTTGATATCGCACCCGCCGGTTGACGCAGGATGATGCGCCAGTCGATCCGCGCTACCACTGCCGCTAGCCCCTTCCCTGGTATGACCGCGCAACGCGCGGATCGATGAATCCATACGTAAGGTCGGTGAGCAGGTTCACTGCGAGGACCGCGAAGCTGGTGAGCAGGAAGATGCCTTCGAGCACCGGGTAGTCGCGCTTGGCGATTGAGGCAACGAACAGGCTTCCGATGCCCGGCCAGCCGAACACGGTCTCTGTGAGAACTGCGCCGGTCAAGGCCGAACCGAAGTTAAAACCGATCACGGTCACGATCGGGATGAGTGCGTTCGGCAGCACGTGGCGCCAGAACACATAACCGGGCCGTAGGCCCTTGGCCAGCGCCAGCTGCGTGTAGTCCTGGTGCAGGGCTTCGTACATGCTCGAACGGGCAACCTGCGCGACCAGCGCGATGTTGAAGAACGCCAGCGCCGCTCCAGGGAGGGCCAGGTGCTGCAGGTAGTCGACCACTGCGTCCCAGCCCGAATAGTCGCTGCCAATCGTGTACATGCCCTGCGCCGGCAGCAGCGGAAACTTGATCGCGAACGCGATGATCAGGATCTGCGCCAGCCAGAAGACTGGCGTGGAGTAGCCTCCGATGCTCACGGCGGAAAGGATGCCGTCGTAGACGCTGCCGACCCGGCGAGCGGCGGCGCCACCCAGCCAGACGCCGACGATGGAGGCGACGGTGAGCGCCGGCACCATCAGCAGCAGCGTGGCCCGAGCGTGCTGCAGGATCAGGGGAAGCACCGGTCGCTGGCTGCCAAACGAGTATCCGAGGTTGCCGTGAAGGAGGCTGCCCAGGTACAGCCAGAGCTGGACCAAGAGAGGCTGGTCGAGCCCGTAATCGTGGCGGACCAGGGCCACGTATGCCGGCGGCGCGGGAAACTGGCCGACGAGCGCGGTCACTGGATCGCCCGGTAAGACGTGGGTCATGATGAAGTTGAGGATGGTCACCACCGCCAGCAGGAAGGCCGCGGCGACCAACCTCGATAGAACGTAGCGAGGGAGGCCGCCGCGGCGCGACCGCGACCGGGCGGATAGGCGCCGGCCCGAAGAGCCCGGGATGACCGGCGCGCCCTGGCTATCGAGGCTCTGGGAGGCTACTGGGATCCCCTTCGGAAAAATGCGTGGAGCGGATTCTATTATCGTGATGCCGCGGCCCGAGCCGCGGCATCACATTCAGGTCTATTTAGTGCTGGAGCGTTGCCAGCCACCACGCCCCGTAACCTTCGTCGCCGTTCCAGAGGCCCTGTAGCTTCTTGGTCGAAGCGTCGAAGTCGGTGCGCTGCAGGATCAGCATGACCGGTAGGTCGTTCGCGATGATCTCCTGCATCTGGTCGTAGAACGGCTTACGGTCGGCGTTGAGGGAGTGCGATTGGCCCTCCAGGGCCAGCTGGTCGACCATCGGGTTCGAGTAGCCGCTTGCGTTGCCGAAGTCCTTGCCGATGCGGCTGCTTGTGAACTCACGCACGATGCCGAGCGCCGGATCGTTGCGCGTGGTGTAGCCCTCGATCGTGATGTCGAAATTACCCTGCTCGAACACCCGCACCGTTGCAGTTTGGTCGTCGAGCGCAACGACATTGAGCTTCACCCCAATCGCTTGGAACCATTGCTGCATCGCCTGCCCCGCGGCCACATAGGGCGGGTGGGCAGAGGAGATAACGAAGTTAAGGCTGAACCGCGTCCCATCCGATTTCTTCGGGAAGCCGGCCGCGTCGAGAATGCTGTTCGCCTTGGCGGCGTCGAAGGGGTACATGGTCGAGTAGTCGACCTTGGAATCGACTGCCCACTTCAGCCGCGTGTCGATTGCTTCTTTCCCGACGTCGCCAACGCCCGAGTAGAGGGACTTCAACAGGAAGTTCCGATCGACCGCCATCGCGAGCGCATGCCGCACCTCGACGTTGGCCGTCGGCCGGTTACCCCGGACGTTGAAGAACATGAGGTCGTCCGAGGCGGGGAAGGTGTCTGCGTTGAGCTGCAACGTGCCACTCGACTTGATTGCCGGGTAATTGGTCTGGTCGATCTGGTCAGGGTCGACGTACTGCACCTGACCCGACTGCAGGGCTAGGACCATCGACGTTGAAGACGGGATGATCTGGTAGATGATCTTGTCCAGGTACGGCTGGCCGGCCTGCCAGTAGTTAGGGTTCTTCGCGAGCGTGATGTGATCACCCGCCACCCACTCCGACATCATGAAAGGCCCTGTACCAACCGGGTGCTGCAGGCTGGCGGGGTTCTTGGCAATGTCCGTGCCCTCGAAGAGGTGCTGGGGAAGAATCGCTGCACCCGAGTCTGCTGCCAGTGCGTTCAGGAAGGGTCCGTAAGGCTTGGTGAGGACGATTTTCACCGTATGGTCGTCGGGAGCGGTCACGCTGGTGATGCTGCCCGCCGTGCCCGCGAAGAAGGCGCTGTACTGCGGCGCGACCTTCGTCAGGGTGTAGACCACGTCGGCTGCGGTGAACGGCTTGCCGTCGGTCCAGTTCGTGGTCCGCAAATGGAACGTGAAGGTGAGACCGTCAGACGAGACGTCCCAGGACGACGCGAGCGCAGGGTCGACACCGCCGTCGAGCCTCGAGGTCACCATACCCTGGTAGACCAACGTGCCGATCGCAGAGTCCGGATAGTCCGACGAGATGTCGGGATTGCTGACGCTGGCGTCGTTTGGTACTCCGATGATCACCGTCCCGCCGGCTTGCGCTGTCGGGTTGGGGTTTGTTGAGCCGCCACACGCACCCACAAACAGGGCGGTGATGACGGCGGCCGCCGACAACCTGAACCTCATGGCCTCCTCCCTGGCGCATCTGAGTGCGTCGTAATCGAACGGGTCCCCAACCACCGGCTAACCAGATTCGTTGGAAGTTACAGTCGTTACCTAACTTTGGCATGCAACTGTAACAGACGTGACTCCGCCAAGCAACCGGAGACCGCGGCGCCATAGCCGGCTGGGGCCCCACCCGAGTGCAGTACATTTCGTGGGGTCATGCGGGACGAAAAGGCTGAGGAGCTGATAGTCGAGCGGAGAGGCCAGGTGGAGTGGCTCACCTTCAACCGGCCGGCCACGCGCAATGCGATGACCTGGAATATGTACGAGCGGCTGGCCGAAACCTGCGAGGCCGTCAACCGCGACCGCTCGGTAAAAGCTGTGGTGCTGACCGGAGCCGGCGGTCAAGCGTTCGTCTCGGGAACAGATATCGCGCAGTTCCGTTCCCTGAAGACTCGACAGGACTTTCTCGACTACGAGACCAAGGGGACAGCGGTACTCGGCGCTCTCGAGGCGGTTCGCGTGCCCACGATCGCCGCCATCGCCGGGTTCTGCACCGGCGCCGGAGCCGCGATCGTCAACTGCTGCGATCTGCGGCTCGCGTCGCCATCGGCGAAGTACGGGTTTCCGATTGCGCGCACGCTCGGCAATGGCCTGTCGATGACCAACTATGCGAGGGCCGCGAGCCTGCTCGGAATCGCCCGCCTCAAAGACCTCATCTTCCGGGCGCGCCTGATCGACGCCGAAGAGATGTTGTCCTGGGGGCTCGTCAGCGAGGTGACTGCGGCTGAGGATTCGTTGCTGCCCCGGGCTCAAGAGCTGGCAGAGCAGCTCGCTGGCCACGCGCCACTAACGCTTTGGGCAACCAAGGAGTCCCTACGTCGGATCCGAGACGAGACGGTGCCCCGCGACAGCAATTCGGAGGAGCTGCTCACGGCTTACATGTCGTCCGATTTCAGGGAGGGGGTCGAGTCGTTCCTCGAGAAGCGGCCACCCAAATGGACGGGAGAATAGAGGGCAGGAAAATAGCAGGCTAGACGGGCGCACCCTCGCGGGCGCGCAGGCGCGGGAGGATTTCCTCACCGTAAAGCCGCAGGAATTCCATCTGGTCATCGCCAGGGGCGTGGAACACGAGATGGTTAAAGCCCAGGTCGAGGTAGGGCTGGATCTGGTCGAGGTGCGTCTTTGGGTCACTGGCGACGAGCCAGCGGCGGTGGGCCTGATCGGCCACCTCGTTGGCGCGCTTTTCCATCTCACGCGGATCGTTGATCCCGGCCTTGGCTTCCGCCGGCAGGGCAAGAGCGGCCCAGATGCGAGTGTCGGCGAGCGCTCTGTCGGGGTCATGGCTGTACGAGACCTTCATCTCGATCATCCGCTCAGCTGCGCCCTGTTCTCGGCCCGCCGCCAGCTCGCCCTCGGCGAGGGCCGGCAGCAGGGAGTCTCGATACAGGTCCATCCCCTTTCCGGAGGTGCATATGAACCCATCCGCGACACGGCCGGCGTACTTCGCAGTCTGCGGACCGGAGGCAGCCACATATATAGGTATGGGCTGAGGCGGCCGGTCGTAGATCGTCGCGTTCTGCACCTTGTAGTACACGCTCTCATGAACCACGAGCTCTTCAGACCAGAGCCGCTTGATGAGCGCGATGGCTTCTCGAAGACGGGCGAACCTCTCGCTGAGCTCCGGCCATTCCAGCCCGAGCGGCCCTTCGTTGAGGTGCTCACCAGTGCCGACGCCGAGGACAATGCGCCCCGGGAACATCACGCCCAGGGTGGCGAAGGCCTGGGCCACGATCACGGGGTGATACCGGAAGGTCGGTGTGAGAACACTGGTGCCGAGCACGATCCGGCTCGTTGACGCGCCGGCGGCTCCAAGCCAGGCCAGGACATTCGGGGCGTGGCCGTCCGTATGCCGCCACGGCTGGAGGTGGTCGCTGATGAAGACACTGTCGAAACCTCGGCGCTCAGCCTCTTCCGTGAAACGCAATAGCTCAACCGGGCCGAACTGCTCCGCGGAGGCTTTGTATCCAAGCTTGAGTCGCGGCTGTTCCATGTAGTGACTGTTACAGTACAATAACCGTACCTTGGCGACGCTTTCCGCGGCGCGCGAGACCACCATCAGCCTGACCATCAATGGCGTGGTCAGAACGCTGCGTGTTGATCCGAATCGAATGCTGTCTGAGGTCCTTCGTGACGACCTCGACCTCACGGGCGCCAAGAAGGCGTGCGACAGCGGCGAATGCGGCAGCTGCACCGTGCTTCTGGGCGGCCGCGGTGTGATGTCGTGCCTCCTCCCTGTCGGTCGCGTCGGAACCAAAGAGGTGGTGACCATCGAAGGCCTTGCCTCGTGCGAAGCATGCGGGGGAAGCGCAGGCGCTGAGATGCACCCGTTGCAGAAGTCTTTCGTCGACCTCGGCGCAGCCCAGTGCGGCTTTTGCATACCCGGAATGATCATGGAGGCCACTGCCCTCCTGAAAGCCAAGCCAAATCCGACCCGCGCCGACGTCATCTCACGCCTGTCCCGAAACAGCTGCCGGTGCACCGGCTACTCGAAGATCATCGATGCGGTTCTTGAGGCGGCGCCCCTTATCGGGAAGCCCCCAGTGGTAGAGCCGGCCGTTGAAGACGGGCCCCGAGCCGGCGCACGGATCGGCAAGCCCGATGGCTTGCTCCATGTCAGGGGCGCCTCAAAGTACGCTGCAGACCTCAAGCGCGAAGGGATGCTGTTTGGCAAGATCCTGCGCAGCCCGCACCATCATGCCCGCATTCGAAGCATTGACACCTCCATGGCGGAGGCCATGGACGGAGTGCACGCGGTCATAACCTACGAAGACATCCCGGGCCGCAAGACCATGACCAACTGCCGTCCTCAGGTTTATCTCCTTGCCAAAGACAAGGTGCACTTCATCGGTGCCGCCGTGGCCGCGGTGGCCGCGGACAGCGAAGAAATCGCGGCCGAGGCGACGCGCCGGATCCGGATCGACTACGACGTCCTGACGCCCGTGTTCGACCCACTCGAAGCGCTGAGCGACGACTCGCCGCAGCTACATCCGCCATACCCAAATTGGAAGCTGACCACCCGACTGACAACGGGCGATGTGGAGAAGGGATTTGCGGAAGCCGCCACTATCGTCGAAGGCACCTACACAACCGCCCCGCGAGAGCACGCACCGATGGAGCCCGAGGCCGGACTCGGCTACTTCGACGACAGGGGAACATTCACGATTCACGCGCCGACCCATCACTTCTACCCGTTGAAGCTGTGGTTGGCCCACGTCCTGAGGTTGAGCCCTGATCGCGTCAGAGTCATCGTGCCCGCGATGGGAGGCAACTTCGGCCACCGCGGTGAATTTCTCTGCATGGGAGTGATCGGCGTGCTGTCGCAGAAGAGCGGCCGCCCGGTGAAGCTTGTCTACACGCGCGAGGAGTCGATAACGGGATCTGGAAAGTCGCACTCGTATGTGCTGAAGCTGAAGACCGGCGCTCGCAAGGATGGGACCATAAGCGCGCTCCAGGCGGAGCTCATCGCCAACGGAGGAGGCTGGATCGCCAACAAGGATGGCTTCCCGATACCGGGCAACCAGCTGACCACGGTGCCCGGCCTTGTGCCAGGACCATACCGGGTGCTCAACGCAGATGTGGTGCTCAAGGAGGTCTGCACGAACCGCCCGCGGAGCGGCCCGCTTCGCGGCACGAACATGCCTGATCTCGCGTTCGCCTGGGACTCGCAGATGGACCAGCTGGCCGAGCGCCTTGGCATCGACCCGCTCGAGATCCGAATTCTGAATGCCATCCAGGTAGGCGACAAGAGGATCGACGGGAAGGTGCTTGACGAGGCCGTCACCGCGAAAGCCACGATGGAGGCTTTGCGCGCTCCTTACGCAGCGGCCCTGGAGCGGGCGAAGACCGAAGCGCCCGCCCAGCCGTGGCGCCGCGGCGTGGGTATAGGCGCCGTGTGGAAGCAGTTCGGAGGCGGGCGCAATTCGGAGGCGGACCGTGGCGCAGGCGGCGAATATCACGGGTACCCGCTTGGCCTCACCAGAGCCGGGGTCGAGATTAACGACAGCGGAAAGATTCGCGTTCTGACCGGAGCCGTGGAAAAGGGCCAGGGAATAACGATTGCCCTCGCGCAGATCGCAGCTGAAACGATTGACGTCCCCATGAGCGCCATGCTGCCCACACTTGGCGGCGACACACTCCTGACCCCGTATCCGCAGGCCACCAATGGTCAGCGCACGACATTCATGGCGGGAGGAGCAGTGATGAAGGCCGCGCGGCTGCTCAGGGAGGCGCTCGTCTCCGTCGCAGCCGAGATGCTTGGCGCGCAGGTGGAGCAGGTGACTCTCGTGCGAGGCGAAGCCGGTGCAAAGGACAACCCCAGAAAACTCTCATTGGCCGATTTGGCCGCCGACCTTCGCGCCCGCAACCGGCGGCTTAAGTACGAGTCTTCCTATACGTTCGACAAGAGCGAGAAGGGATCTGGGCCGATCATGAGCTTCGCCTCGCAGTTGATTGAGCTCGATGTGAACGTTGAGACGGGCGACATTCGAGTGCAGCGCGTGACGTTCGTCGCAGACCCTGGTCGCGTCTTGAATCCATTGATCTTCGAGGGTCAGGTCGAAGGCGGCGTTGTGATGGGACTGGGTTACGCCTTGACGGAGCAATACGTCCCTGGAGAGAGCGTCGACCTGAAGACCTACGGCCTGCCCATGATCAAGAATGCACCGGCGAGGATTGATCTTGTCGTTATCGAGAACCCCGTCTTTGGCTCACCGTTTGGAATCAAAGGCGCTGGTGAAACGACCTCGGTGGCTGGAATGCCCTCAGTGGCCAATGCGATTGCCAATGCCACGGGGGTACGGCTTTTCGAGCTGCCGGCACGCCCCGGGCGGGTACTCGAGGCGCTGCGCGAGCAATCGGTCGGCCTCGGCAGCCCCACTATAGGTGCGTGAAAAGTAAGGCGGCGCCTCGATGGGCCTGAGCCTACGGGGCGAGGTTTCGGTCCCAGCGCACCGGCACGCAGGCGGTTTCGACCATGGAGACGTTCACGCGCCAAGTGGTCACGTGTTTGTGGCCCACATGTCGAGCGGAACCATTGAGGTTGTCGACGGACAAACGCTGACGCATCTCGCAACAATCGAAGACTGCGCAGAAGCCAGCGGAGTGCTCAGCTGTCCAGAAGACGACTTGATAGTTGCGGCCGCCAGGGGAGCCGGTCACGTCCTGGTTATCGATCCGGCGACCAATTCTGTGCGCCATAAGATCGCGGTTGGAGGGCGTCCGAATGGCATGGCGTGGGATTCGAAGCGGCGACGGCTGCTGGTCGCCGACGTTGAAGGTAACGTCGTCGCGATCGTCAAGCCTTCAAACGGTGAGGTGCTCGCCGCCGGCCCGCTTCCGGGCCGGTCGGCCTGGGCGGCTTATGAGAGCCTCTCCGATCGATACCTGGTCAACATTCGATCGACTGACCAAGTGGTGGTGATCGATCCTGACTCGGCAGAGGTCCGCACCACGTGGAGGGTTTCGTGCGCCGGACCGCACGGCATGGACCTCAACCGCGATGCCCACCATGCCTTCATCGCGTGCGAGGACGGTCATCTGCTGGTGCTGGATATGACCAGCGGTATCCAGCTCGGAGCGGTTGAGATCGCCGGTAATCCCGACGCGATTTGGTTCAATCCGCTGTGCGGTCATGTCTACTTGGCGATAGGCGATCCCGGCGTCGTTCAAGTTGTCGACGCGCTAGAGATGTCCGTCATCGAAACCGTCGAAACCGGGCTCGGCGCGCACACCCTGGCCCTGGACCCCAGGCGCCAGCAGCTCTACGTGTTCCGGCCCTCAACCTGCTCCGTACTGGCCTACACGGTGTCTCGATGAGTAGCGCCATGCCGCCGCCCGCCTCAACCGACAGGAACATGTCGATGCGGCGGATCATGATCATGATCGTCCTGGCCGGGGCGGTCGGCAGGTTCGGTTACCAGATGGCCAGGAGCCCAGTGCTCCCATTGTTCGGCCATAGCCTCGGCGCGACCGGCGCCTATCTTGGCCTGATTGTGGCCGCGTCCACGATGACCGGCGTGCTTCTCAAGCTGCCGGCCGGAGCGCTATCGGACCTTTGGGGCCGACGTGTTCTGCTGCGGATCGGAGCCATCTTCTTTGCAGTGCCTCCTTTCCTGTATGGATTCGTCCATTCAGCCGAGGCCCTGCTGGCCCTGCGCTTCGTGCACGGCATGGCCACCGCGATATATGGGCCGGTGGCCTCAGCTGTGGTTGCGAGCCTATCGGCGAAAGGCCGAGCCGCTCGCCTCGGATTTCTGGCGTCGGCGCAGGATATCGGCAGCGCCTCCGGACCATTGGTCGGAGGCTTTGTGCTGGCCTGGACAGCCTCCTATTACGACGTCTACTGGTTGGTCGGCCTGGTAGGGGTTGTCGCGATGATCATGATTTGGACCCTGCCCAGCGAAGTCACGATCGGCCAGATCGAGGCCGCCGTCGGCGGACCGAGCCGCTGGAGCCAGTTCAAGACCGGATTGTGGTTGGTCGTGACCTCGCCGCCAGTCTTGTTGACCTCCGCGATGGAGGCGTCGATGTGGCTCGGGTACGGCGCATTTCTGGCGTTCTTTCCCATCTACGGTCACAGCATCGGGCTGTCCGTGACCACGATCACACTCATCCTGGGTGTCCTGCTGGTTACGAGCTTCATCTGGAAGCCCATCAGTGGTTGGGTGTCGGATCGGATCGGACGCAAGCCGATGATCAGCCTGGGACTCACACTGGGAGCGCTGGCGCTTCCGGGCATCGTGACCAGCCATAACCCTGTCGTGCTCGGCCTGTTCAGCTTCCTCCTCGGCCTCTCGGTGGCAACCGTTACGCCTTCGACCAATGCTTTCGTCGCTGACCTGGTCAAGTCGCGGAGCCTGGGAGCGGCGATGGGTGTATTCGGCACGATCTGGGATTCGGGTGAGGCGCTGGGTCCGATACTCGCCGGCGCCCTTTTGGGGGTGACCACCTACACCTTTTCGTTCATTTTCATCGCTGCGCTCATGCTCGTTGGGATGATCGTCTTTCAGATCGGCGTGCGTGACCCGACGGTGGTCAAAGACAGCGGAACGTGACGGCTCAGCCAAACCGCCCTCGCATAGCCGTAGTCGCCGGCGCCACGGCAACGATCCTCGGCACGGATCCTTTGGTCACCAGCAACAAGGCAAGGCTCCTTCACGGCTTGGCGCCGATTGCCACCGTCAATGGCAAAATCCATGATGGCGACGTTCTGAGGCCTCAGCGGCTGGCGGCTCCGGTTCGAGTTCTCATCGAGCAGTTCAGCGCGCATCCGCTCGAGCACGACGCCGAGCACCTGTATGGGCCTCCGGATGGATATGTCGATGAGCAGTACGAATTCCATCCAGTGAGGACGTCAGCGGCCGATGTCCCGGTCTACGAGGCCGAGCTGCGACCTGATGACGGCCTCTACATGCTCCCTTACATGGCGCTGCGGTCCGACGGATCCGCATGGGACGGCGACAGCGCGGACTCGGTAGGAGATGAAACGAGCCGGCAGCCGTTCTTTCCCGATGCAAGCCGCCTGTTTGAAGAGATCGACCGGTTCGGCGTCAGGTCCGATGGATGGGGATCTTCGCTCGCGAGGTCTGCGGACTTCGACTTCATTCGTGCCGCCCCATCGGGTGGCTACCGACAGGGGTTGAAAGCCGACCTCCGAACGGACATTGGATCAGGCGATATCGAGCCGGAAACGCGAGGCCAGGACTTCTTCCCCTATCGCCCTCCAGCGCTCAGGACCGAACCGACACGTTTGATCCTCGGCGAGCTCACCAACACCGTCCAGAGAGTGGCACAGGATTCGCGTTATGCGGGGCTCATCTGGCTGGAGGGCTCGCCCAATCTGGAGGAGACCCTGTACTGGTTAAGCCTGCTGATCGATACGCCTTTGCCCATTGTGGGATGCGCGGCGCAGAGGGCTCACGGCTCGCTCGGCGCTGAAGGGGACCGCAACATCGTCGACGCCGTGACCTACATCATCTCTGGGGCGTGGCGCAACGCGGCCGGCGAGGACTGTATCGGGCCGGTGGCCCTTCAAGATCAGTTGATCTTCAGCGCTCGCGAGCTGTTCAAAGTCAATTCTCGTCCGGGAGGCTTTCGGGCTGGTGGTCTGACGGGCGGTGTGTTGGGCTTGATCGACCATCGGTCGGTTCCACGCCTCGAGTTTGAGCCTCGCAGACGTTTTACGCATGACTCCGAAGTCAATTTGAAACGGCTCGCTCCGACGACGACCGGTTTGGCAATTGAGAGCGGCAGTCGCACCGTCGCGACCACCGCCGAGATCCTCGACGGAGACGGATGGTTGATCCCGGGCGCGATGCCTGTGGTGTCGATCGTGAAGATGGGTCGATATCACGACGATCCGAAGGCAGCCACGTGGACCAACGACGTTGAGCTACGGATCGGCGACATGCTTTCGCGCAGCTCCCTTGCCGGCATCGTTGCCGAGGGAGCAGCCCCCTATGGAACTCTGACGGAAGCCGCCAACGACGCATTGCGGTCAAGCGTCTTCCGCGGCGTGCCGGTCGTGCGAGTTGGCCGAGGGACGCCTGAGGGAATCGCACGATCAGATGAAGGCGATGTCTTCCTGTCGGGAAGCAACCTCAGCGCGACAAAGGCTCGGCTTGTCCTTATGGCGTGTCTCTTGCGCTATGGCGCTCTTCCCCCGGCGAGCGATCCTGATCGTCCGACTGGCCCGGAGTTTGCCGCCGTGCGGTACCAACTGGACCAATTCCAGCGGGTTTTTGACACCCACTAAATCTCCATTCTCATTCACGGATTCGGTTGCGAATGTATTGGGCAGCCAGCATGAGGCAGAGTGCGGCTGCGACCGCACCCAGGATCAACGCCAGGCCCGAGCTGTCGAGGATGAGACCCGGCGGTGGCGTGCCTTGTGGATCAAAGGCCAGCGCAACGTCCGCCATGCCCAGGAGGACGACCGCCGTGCGACCTGACAGATCGACCAGCGGGCGCAGATTTTCGAGCCCAGGTTGAAACGCCACTGGCACCGAAATGCTGGTGGCGAAGCTCCACTCACCTGAGGCCGGATCGAATATCTGCCCTCCCACGACCAGGGGCACGAGGTGGCCGTTGGGTTCGCCTGCCTGAACCGCGGCAAGAAAGACTTCACCGCCGGGCAGGAGAACAGGGGCAGACGCACCTGAAACCGTTGACCCGGCACGCGTCCAGGCGCGCTTGGCCTCGTCGTAAACAATCGCATCGTTGACATATCCAAGCTGGACGTTCGACGGCGAGCCTCCCACCACCAACGTGCGCCCGTCGCGTAAAAGCAGGCCACTGCCACCGCATCGGGCCTCAGGCATCGATTGCGTCGGCGCCCAGGCGCCGGTCACTGGCGAGAACACCTCAGCGGTGCTCAACGCATCACCGGTGTTGTGGGCCTGGCTGGCGAAGGGGCATCCGCCGGCAGCCAGCGCACCGCCGTGTCGGAGAGCGACCAGAGTCATGGAGCCGCGTGCGACCTTCATTGATCCGACCTCGCTCCACGCGTTGCTTTGCGGGTCGAATGTCTCGGCGGTGGTGGTGAATCCAGTGGTGCTGGCCGAGCCGTCAGGCAGCTGAACTGGGGTTGCAAGAGGTACGGATCCTCCGGCCAGCAGGACCCTGCCGTCGGCCAGCTCGACAGCAGCGGCATCGGCGCGTGCAACTTGGAGGTTGCCGGCCTCAGTCCAGGCATTGCGTTGCGGGTCATAGAGCAAGGTGGTCGCAGTGGGACCGGCAAACCCCACTCGATTGCCTCCAGCCACCAGCACCAATCCGTTTGACAGCGCCACGACAGAAAATCCGTTCTCATCCACCGGCATCGGCGCGCCATCGCTCCACCGATCAGTCAGAGGATCGAAGCGGAGCACCGTCGTGTTTCTCCCCAGGAACAGGATTTCGCCGTCGGTCGCGACGACGGGAGTGGTGCCCTCGAGCGAGCTGGGCACGTGTTCAGGATTCCCCCAGGTCCCAGAGGGACCGAACTGAAGGCTGCAGGCGGATAAGGCGGCCGCGACCAACACCAGGGACCACGCGATTGGCTTCACGTGCGAAAGTCCGTCCTTCCGCGCAGGGCGCGGCCGATAAGGTCGAACGACAGTGCCGCCAGCGCCAGAGCAAGGGCAGGAACCAGGGCCGGCGCGAGCTCCTGCCTCAGGAGGTAGAGGCGGACGTCGGCCATCATCTGTCCGAGCTCGGGACGCGTCGCCAGCTGAAAGGAGGGCACGACGTCCTGCTCAAACAGCTGGGTAAATCCACCCAGGTAGTACTGGAGGAATCCAAGCTCAGCGAGCAGCACCAGCACGGCGCTGGCTTGAAATGAAAGCTCAATTGTCAGCGCCTGGCGCAGATAAGGCCAAACGTGCCGGCGAAACAGCCCGAATCCACTTGAGCCCATGGCGCGGGCGCCAAGTGCAAAGGGCTGCGCGTCAACCCAACGCATCCGCGAGGCGACAAGCTCGGCGATGTCCCGCCACCCGACCACTGCTATCGCCACCACGAATGCCAGGAAACGTGTACCGGTGGAGGTGCCTGCCCCACTTGGCCCTCCGGTGATCGATTGGATGATGAGCACAGCGAGCGCCAGGTAGGGAAATCCGGCGATCCATCCGCCGGCCGCGGTGGCCATTGTCCGCAGCGGCTCTTTTCCGGAAGCGATCATGAACCCGGCGCCGATTCCCAGGAGCATTCGCGCAGCGAGCGCCAGAGCGACCAGCTCCGTCGACGGCACCACCGCTCGGGCTGTCAGTGCCACCAGATCTCGGCCGCCGGCATCAGATCCGAAGAGATAAAAATGTGTCGCATGCACGGGGCTGTCCTGTGCAAACGCATCGACGGTGGTGAAAGGTGGAAACGGAGTCTGCATGATCGTCCCGTGGCTGAAGCCGCCGGCCCACAGTCCAGTCGCCCATTGGTCTGGAACTCTCAGGCCGACGAACTCGAGGGCAGCGAGCAAGCCCAGCAACGCGATCGCCATTGCCGTGAGCACCAGGCGCTGCGAGCGGCTGTTGTTCAAGCCGCCGCCTCGGCGAGCCGAGGATCGAATCGCAAGGTGAGCGCTCGTGCCACCGCTTCGAGCACTGCAAGCATGCCCGCCAGCAGCACAGCTGAGGCGATCGCCAGCGAGGCATCGGGAGGCTGGCTCGAGATTCCGTAACTGACGCCAAGGGAGAGCAGAAGCAGCTGTCCGAGCCCCGGATAGGCGAAAAAGAACTCGACAAGCGGCAGCGACCCGAACATCAATCGCATCGAGCTCGCAGCCGTTTGGACGAGGCCGGCAGCAGTGGGCCGGATGATGTGACGGGCGACGATGGATCGCCATGGGAGTCCTTTGGCAAACGCGGTACGGACATGATCAGCGTGAGCCTGGTCGGAGATGAGGACGTTGCTCTGGCGGAAGGCGTAGGCCGCTGGGCGGATGGACAAAACCGCAGCGCTCCACAGGAGCTGACCGATGCTGGCGGTGCCATAGCCGCCCGAGACCCGGGTGCCGGTGAGGCCAAAGATGGTCGATTGCAGATCCTGGGCAAGGATGGCGAGCACGAAGGTAGGGACTATCCAAACGAGGCTCCCGATTCCCAACGCCAGGTCGAGCCGGGATGAGCGTGACCACGCAACCAGCGCGGCTGAGGCCGTCCCGAGCGAGGTGCCGATGATCAGCGAGACGAGCACCAGCTGCAACGACGCAATCGCTGGTTTCGCAACGCTGGTCCAGATCGCGTACTCGGCCGCTGGCGGTGGCGGCAGCGCCGCGCCGTTTTCCTGGCCGCGCATCACGAGAAACCAGGTGACCAGGAGGACACCACTGATCTGTAGGGCGAGGGGGGTCAAGATTCTGCCGGCGGGAATGAGCTGCGGCGTCCGGCTCGAGATCAAAGTGATTGCCGCTGCGATGATCAGGCCGATCAAGCCCAGGTTTATCCAGAGCACAGCTAGGTATTAAGCCCTAAATTTGCCGGCGATCCTATGGCTTGTGGCTTTCCGTTGGCGTGCACGGAAGCGGCGCACTCGCATCTTGTTGCCGCAAAGTGTGGAATGGCACCAGGTCCTCGTGCCGTTGCGTGTCGTGTCCAGAATGACCCAGGCGCAGTCCTCGTTCGCACAATGTCGAAGACGGTCGGAGTGCTCATCGAGCTCAACCAGAGCGGGTAGAAGGCCGGCGACGAATGCGTCCCACCCACGACCTGTTGATCGCAACGCGCCGGTCTGCGCGTCCAGGCGATAGGTGTAATGGTCTGCGAGCGCCTTCAATCGCCGCTGGTACCCGGCACGATCGCGATCTGCAAGCGCCTGGACCGCATCCCGCATCTGGCGCATCCGCCCCAGCGTGCTGATTGGGATTGGTCCGGTCGGCATTGTCCAGCTGATCGAATCGCTGTGAGCTCGCCACCACGAGGCGACGTTGTTCAAGAACATGGCGGCGTCTTTCGGGTCGCGCATCCGATCCAGCTTGCCGCCGGCGAGATGGAGCGTGAGCTCGGTGGGGTTGGACGCATCGGGACCATGGAGCCCGCTGGCGATTGTCATCAGCGCCTCGAACGTGGATGCGTCCGCCGGCTGGAATCTGCCCATTTAGAGCATTACGGTACGGCTCGTCCCGATCGGCTGCATCGGTGACTCAGAGCAGCCAGGGTCGCGGTGACCCTGGCTGCAGAACGGTGGCAGCTAGCTCTTGCCCTTGACGTTGAACCAGTCGGCCATGTTCCAGATTGCCAGCGCGTTGTTGGCGCTGCCCGAGAAGTTGCCGAAGGTAGCGGTGTTAAAGGTGAACACGTCAGGCCGCTCGTAGAGCTGAACGGTCGGCGCGTAGTCCAACCACTCGGCCTGGGCCTGGTTGTACAGGGTTGTCCGCTTGGTGATGTCGAGCGTGTTGGCGCCCTGCTGGAAAAGGCTGTCCAGCGCGGGGTCGTTGGCGTGGCCCCAGTTGCCGCCCGACTGGTTGATCGGGGATGGGATCTGGTTGGCAGCCACGTAGGAAGCGAACGAGTCGGGGTCGGGGGCCCAGTTGTTGGCGAAGAGCGCCACGTCGTACTGGCCGGTGGCGAAGAGGCCGCCGGTGTTGAAGGAGTCGAACACGTTGGTGCCGGTGTCGGGGCTCGACGGGACGTCCGCGCCGATGTCCTTCAGGTTGTTGGCGATGAGCTCCACCTCGGAGGCGCGCTGCTTGTTGCCGGCTGTGGTGGTGATTGTGAAATGCAGCTTCTTGCCGTTCTTGGTGCGGATACCACCCGAACCCTTGACCCAGCCGTCCTGGTCAAGCAGTGAGTTGGCCTTGGCGACGTCGCGGGTGAACTTGGCAAGCGAGGTGTCCGCCCAAGGCTTGAAGGTGCTCAGTAGCGGTCCGTTCATGGGAACGCCGACGTTGCCGACGAGGTTCTTGTTGATCGCGGCTTTGTCGATTGCCAGGTTGATCGCCTGGCGCACCAGCTTGTCTCCATTGAAGATTGTGGGCGTGCCGCACTTGGTCTGGTCGTAAGGAGCCGAGCAGCCCTTCATGTTCTTCGCCACGTTAAAGGTGAGGAACTCGTCGAGCAGTCCGGTGATGGCGACAGGCGTGTAACCATTTATCGCCTGCAAAGCGGGAAGGTCATTTGCTATCAGGTCAAGGCCCAAATCGGAATCACCTGCGGCGAGACCGGCGATCTGGGACGGCTTGGTGCCGTAGATCTTGTAGATCACCTTGTCGAGGTAAGGCGCGTGGTTGAAGACCTTGGCGCCATCGCGACCATCGGCGTAGTGAGGGTTCGGAACCATGACCACCTGGGCTGCGTTGCCAGGGGTGAAGCTCTGCACCATGTAGGGGCCGCTGGTGACGGTCGGCTTGACGTTGAAGTAGTCGGATTTGGCCCAATCGGCATGAGCGATGCCGCCCAACGCCGACTTCGGAAAGACCTGTTCGTTGAGTAGCAGGTACGGAGCGTAGATCCCGCTGGCGAGAGGAGCGGTCAGCCCGCAGCGGTAGGCAGGCTGGCCTGTCGAGTCGGTCGCCGATTTGGTCGTCTCCGGCCCGAAGTGCCACAGGGTCTGGGTGTCGCTGACCCTGTCGATCGACACCACGTGGTCGTAGCCGGCAGTGTTCGGATTGCCAGCTGCGGGGTCGCAAATCGCCTTCCAGGTAAAGATCACGTCATCGGACGTCAACGCCGAGCCGTCGGACCACTTGAGACCTGGCTTGAGGTTGACGGTCATGTCCATGTGGGTGGTGTCGATCACCTTGATGCCGCCGTTGTCCGTCGCCGGAACCTCGCTCACAAGGTCGGGGACAGGCACGTTGGTCGGATCGTATGTCCACAGGGACAGCCAGAGCATGGTCGTCGCCTGCGAGATCGTTTGCGCAGAGGAGCTGAAGCCGAACAGATTGTTCACAGCTTCCCAGTCGGAGTAGACAAGCTGGCCTCCCTTGACGCCGGGCTTGGCCGTGTACGAGCTGGCGGGCAGGACCGAGGTGACGTTTACGCCACTGACCGGACCGCAGGCGACAATCGCGAAGGGGACCAGAAAGGTGAGCGCGACCGCTCGCAAAGGATTGCCTAGGCGCATATGCGTACTCCATGTGAATCGAGTCCTGCCGCCTTCTTCCCGGACTCCCGGGGCGAGAGTGCGCCGACGGCACGTTCACTCAAAGGAACACCATCGCGATCGGTTGGCTGCGTTCGCATCCGTAATGCGCTATTATTGCCATAGTTCATTACATCACGCAACCCCCTAGGAGCCAGAGGGTGAAATTGGTTGAAGCTGTCCGGGACGAGCGATCGCTTGACTTTTGGATCGGCAACTGGACAACGCGCTGGAAAGATGGCGGCGGCCGAAGCCACAGGGGGTCCAACGTGATCCTGAAGCTCGATCGGGGCATCCGCGAGCTGTTCGAGGGACCCTCCAAACCACGCCGCTACGTGGGAGTCAGCGTTTCTGAATGGAACCCCCGCTCCTCGGTGTGGGAGCAGGAGTACTGGGACAACTCGGGGTACCACGCCTTTTTCAAGGGCGGGTGGCGGGGTGATCGATTCATCCTGGACCAGGCCTACAGTGAGACCACTCCAAACCCGCGCCATCGCCTTGTGTGGAGCAGTGTCAAGGTCGAATCGTTGCTCTGGAACTACGAGGCGTCGGAGGACGGTGGTCAGACCTGGGCAAGCAGGTGGCAGATCGCTTATCGGCGTGACTAGCGAGGCCGCGACCTATCGGCTTGCGGGTTTCTCACCTAGGGCAGCGGCCACAACGCCAAGTGCAATGTATGTAGCGGCGGCGAACTGGTTTGTCCGTCGCTGTAGCGCCGGCTGGCTGAGAAAGCGTCCGGACACCGCCGATGCCGTCATCACGTAAGCCACGTCGACTATCACCGCCGTCGCCAGATAGACAATTCCAAGCACCATCACCTGCTGGGCGATGGGCTGCGACGGGTTCAAGAACTGGGGCAGAAAAGCGACGAAGAAGACGGCTACCTTCGGATTGAGCAATTGGGTCAGGAAGCCCTGCGCAAAGATCCGACCGATCGGCGCCCGCTCCGGAACCACCAGGTCGCCGACGCGGCGCCAGCGCTGGATGCCGAGCACGATGAGATAGGCTGCTCCGGCGAAGCGCAGAAAGGTGAGCGCGCCGGCAGAGGCGGCCAGCAGGGCGGCCACGCCGGTAGCGGCGGCAAACTGGTTTGTCCGTCGCTGTAGCGCCGGCTGGCTGAGAAAGCGTCCGGACACCGCCGATGCCGTCATCACGTAAGCCACGTCGACTATCACCGCCGTCGCCAGATAGACAATTCCAAGCACCATCACCTGCTGGGC
>DATCPU010000283.1:0-17410 GCA_036569925.1 Candidatus Dormiibacterota bacterium | reverse complement strand
GCCTCCGTTTACCCCACTGGTGATCTGGAAGTCGGAGTTGACCGTGCGGGGGTTGGCGGGATCTGACCAGGGGGTGAAGACCGAGTTGGTGGTGTAGGTGCCGCAGGCCGGCGGGGTGATCAGCGCCGGGCGCTGGCCTTCCCTGAAATGGAAGTTGAAGTGGCTGAAGGGGATCTGGGGGATGTTTTCGAGCGTCGCCACCAGCTGCCCGCTGCTCGGGTCTGGCTCCACTTTCAGCGGCAATTTGACGATCGCCCCGAGATTTGGGTTCTTCAGCACCAGGTAGAGCGCGATCAGGGAGTCGAAGGGGTTCTCGGCACCTGGGGTCGTCGTCGCCGGGTCGTCCTGCTGGGCCAAGAAGACCGAGCCGTCGATGCCTTCTTCGACCAGCGGCGTGTCGAGGTGCAGGGTGCCGATCTTCGATGAGTCGGGGCAGCCTTCGCCTGGGGCGGAGTGAAGCGTCTCGCGGTTGATGTCAGCCGGGGTGCAGACACCGAGCCCTTCGGCGATCGAGGGATCGACCGTCATCCCCTCGGGCAGGGTCACGACCGCTTTCTTTGCCTCTGAGCCGGCCAGCCCGTCGGGGTTGATCAGACCTTCGTCGTTGAAGTCGACGTTGAAGTCCATCCCGGTGCCGCTCTCGGCTTGGTCGGTCGTGGTCTTGGCTTCGACTTCTGGGCTGAAGTCGAGCTGGCCGCAGCCGGTGAAGCCCTGGGAGTTGGGCGGTTCGGCGCCATCGTGGGTGAGGACGCTGCCGCTGACCCATTTGCCGGGTTCCTGCCAGGAGTCGGTTTCATAGCTGGTCGCCAGCGGGCCGTTGCAGGCGCTCGGCAGGGTCAGGAAGGCCTTGTCGAGGGGTTGCACCGGACAGCTGTTTGCTCCGGGCACGAAGGCGAATTCGCCGACCGAGATTCCAAAAACGGATTCCGCGGCCAAGCAGTGCCCGCGCAGGTGATCGTGCACCGGATCGGACGGGTCTCCCCAGAGCTGCAGCGCGGCGCCGAAGAAGACCAGTATCTGGGGGATGTTGGGCGTGTTGGCCACGACGTTGTATTCGCCGCTGCCCTTGACCCCGACGTCGATCACGATTTTGACCTGGGAGAATTCGAAGCCGAGCCTGACCGGAACGCCAGGCGGCGGCTGCAGGTTGTAGACGGCCGTCTGGCCCCAGAAGATCGGGAAGCTCAGGGCGATCCCGGTTGCCCCCACCGCCGTGTTGTCGGGGCAATTGACGCGAGGGATCCCTTCGACCAGCACGGTGGTCAGGAAGTCGACCGTCGAGCAGCGCGGCAGGGCGGTGGCGTTGCCGATCAATCCGGCGATCTGTTCGACGACCACGTCTTTGGATTCGCCGTCGGGGAAGTATTTGAAGAACGCCGGTGAGGTCCAGTTCAGTTCAAGGCGGGTCGTCACCGCGAAGTCATGCGATCCGGCCTGGGTTTCGGGGGCGGCGCCGGTCGGGTCGGTGAATTCGACGTCGAAGTGTTTGAAGCCATAGTCCGCCTGAGCCGGGCCGGCGCCGAGCGCCGCGACCGCAAGCGCGACGGCGAGCGTTGCCATCGCGAGCATCCGACGGCGGCGTGACAGGCTCTTGGGAACGTTCATCTGCGGTGTCTCCTTGCTCAGTGGCTGGATCGAGGTCGCCTGGCGGTCCATCTGCCCGCTCATCGTCCTGCCCTCCCCTTGGCGCGCCTACAGGGCTTGGCCCGCTGGTGCTCTTTTGCTCGGTGGCTGCGCTTCCCCGCGTGGTGGACGCGTGCCCTGCACCTGCGGTGCGACCTCGCGGCCGGCGGGTTGCCGGCGCCCCTGAAGCTGGCGCTCGCGGGGGTCGGGTCATTCGGCGGCCCCGGGACGCTCTGGCAGGTGTCGCCAAGGCAGGCTTTCTGTGCCGTGGGCGCTGGGAAGCCGCCGCCGACTCGTGCGTCATAGATGTCGAACAGGCCGGGATCGCGTGGGTCCAGGCTGCTGTTGGTTTCGATGAAGACGTCATCGCCGCCGGGAGTCGCGTCGACGAACTCCGAGAGGTCGGCGCCTTTGCCGGTGGAGATCAGGCTGATGCAGCCAGCAGCTTCATCGCAGCTGCCGGTGCCCTGCGCCTCCCACTCATATACGTCCTGGATGCCGTTGGTGTCCTCGGGAACCAGCGCGTCGAAGCTGTTGAAGAAGAGGCGGCTGCCGTCATCGGAGAGGACATGTGAGTCATAGAGTTCGTGTTCCCAGGTCGGGATCCAGGCCGCTGCCCATAGTTCTTCGTTGTTCACGAAATTGTGCCTATCTCTGGCGTGCGCTCCGTATGGGAGCCGGAGAGCGTCGCCGACCGGCCGGGTGCCGCTGGGCTTGCACGAGGCGCAGGCCAGGTGATTGCTGTCGGCGTCATAGAGGAAGACCTCGATGTCGGCATTGCCGTTTGCGGATTTGGGGCTGGCCCCGACGGCGTCGGTGTTGTCATAGCCGGTGAGGCTCTCGGTCGAGGTGAAGGCGAGGTGGCGGCCGTCCGGCGTCACCCGGCTGCTGCGCTCATGCGGGTTAATCGCGGCAGCGGAGGGTCCGTTTCCTTCCATGACTTCACCGTTGTCGGTGGGTGAGAGCGCCGCGATGAAGGTCATCGTCCCTTCGTGGTCGAGGTAGAGGTTCGGGGCACCGGCCGTGGCGCCGGCGGCGAGGGCTTCGGTGGAGACGAAGTAGAGGTAGGAGAGGTCGTCGCTGGCACCGACCACTCCTCCGGTTTCATGTGTGTTTCCCACCTTGCCGGCGATCAACGTCGGCGTTTCGGTGTCGACGTCGAATTCGTAGAGGTTCCCGGCAAGGGGGCCGCCCCGAACCTCGAACACGGCCTTGGAGCCGTCGGTGCTGGCGGTCAAGAACTGGGCGGGTTCACTCCCAGGGGCGGGTTTAGCCGTGACAGATTCGGAGACCGGGATGGTCGTCTGACCGTCGACGCGAACATAGATTCGGCCCCCGCCGTAGCTCGGGTTCGCGGTCCAGAATATGCGCGAGCCGTCGTCGGATACCGCACGGTCCGCTAGCGCATTGTCATAGTCAGCTATGCTGAACAGGGAGGAGGTCGGTCCCCCGACTATCGAGGGCTGCGGATCCGCTTCTCCGTTGGGCAGCACGCTGACCAGGTGCAATTCGCCATCGGAGAAGTCATAGATCTGCCGATTTTCATTGGCTGCTGCATCTGGGGTCAGCGCCGCCGCTGCGTTGTAGACCTGATGGGAAAGGTCATCCGAGTATCCCCGGAATTCCAGAGTCAGGTCGGGGCCGGGAAAGCTCGTCGGTGCACCGACGGTTATGGCTTCAAAGCTGCCGGTGGTGTTGTCGCGCCTGTATAGATCGGTGAAGCTGGCCAGGGCGTCCGGCGTGAGTGGAACCAGGTTGTCGTCGGTTATCCAGCCGCTGGAGAGGTCTGGGGTGAAGGCCCTGAACTGCGCAGATAGATCGTAGGTGCTCACGGGATAGGGAAGCAGGGCGGTGGTTCCCCGCGGAGCGTCGATCCCGTGGCTCGACCAGCCCAGCGCGCCTCGGGTCGCCATGTACTGATTCGAGAAGCGGCTGCTCGGCTCATCGCCGAAGGACGCGCCCGAGGAGTAGGTGAGCTTGTCGCCAGAGGTCGCGCTTTGATCGTATGCCGTGCGACCAGGATCGCCGTTGAGCTTTTCCTGCGTGAGGATGTCGCCGCCGTTCTTGTCGACCGGGCTGACCATCTCATAGGCGCGGCAGTCGGGCAGGTTGGCGCCGGGGCCGATGCGGAAGGCCTGGTTGGGGCAGCTCGTGTCGGGCGCGGAGGCCGCGTAGGTCTTGAAGGTGCGATCTGGGCCGGCGCTGGGGCCGCTGCCGTTGGTCGCGACGACGCGGAAGTGGTATTTGGTGTCCGGGCTGAGGCCTTCGATCTGGCGGGTCACCTTCACCGCCGAGCTGCCCGAGCCGACGTTGCCGTTGGGGCTCGGGGCGCTGGTGCAGGGATTGGCGGAGCAGTCGGCGAGGCCGTACTCGAAGTGGTAGGTGGTCGCTTCGCCTTCGGGGTTGATTTCGGCTTCGAGCACAGCGGCGGTGCTCGCCACCGCCGAGACGCCGCTGGAGACGATCGTCGGCGCCACGGCTGCGGCGCTGCCCACTCCGAGGGCCAGTGAGAGCCCCGCGACGAGCAGAGCGAGCGGGAGTGCCAGACGCCTGGCCGAGGGCGCACCACTCCCTTTGGCCTCAAGCGAAGCACCACGGGTGGCGTCGGCTCCAGGGAAGATGCGGCCGAGGCGTCCTGCCCGGCGCTGGGTCGATCCCGCAGTCGATGCCTTCGCGTGGCTTCTCACGTAGCTCTCTCCTTGTCCCTCGAGCCCCTCTGCCGGCCGCTTCCCTTGCGGCCCCTTTGGGCTCCGTTTCCCTGTTTCACGGTCTCCGACTACAGCTCCCTGCCGTATTGGCAACCATCGCTACTGAACTACTTCGTACATGAAGCAGGCGTCAGTGAAACACATGCTGTCAGGGACTGTCAAGAAAAAGGCCGTGTTCCTGGATTAGGAATGATGGCTGGTGGCTGCCGGAAATCGGCTCTATAGAGCAATAAATCTTTGGGTACCAGAGCGTAATCCGAGGCGATTTCTTGCTCTATTGGCGACAGAGCTGTTTCTGATCACAGGCGCCGTCGGACCCGGCAAGGGAGCAACGACCGGAGCACGACCGGCGACACCTCCCGATACATCCGACGAGAATCGAACTCGCGACCTTCGGCTTGAAAGGCTGAAGGTCGGCCGCATGAAGGGCGGGATTGCGCCGGTTATGTGACCGGGATGCGACCCAAATTCGAAACCGCTCGGCGTCCCTTCGCGAGACGCCTCTAAGCACCGATCAGAGCGGCCGGAACGACGGCGATGCCGTCCAGGCGCCGGTATGCCTCTTCACCGGTATTGACAACCATTGCGTCGATCAGTGAGTCGCCGAGTTGTCCGGCGAGCCAATTCAAATGGCGGACGTCATCGCTGGCGATGTCGCGCGCCAGTTTGAACTCGACTGCGAGGATACGCCCGTCTTCCCGCTCGATGATGAGGTCGACCTCGTGCTCCCCTCCGCTCGTTCGAAGATGGAAGACCCCAGCCTCCGATGCCTGGGCGTACACGCGCAGCGACAGAGTGCAGAGAGACTCGAACAGCGCGCCAAGCAGCGTTCCGTCCCGCGGGATCGGAGGGCCGAGCTCTCCTCCAGACATGAGTGCGTCAGCATCGAGACCAAGGAGCCGCGCCGCGAGCGCGGGATCGGCAAACTGATGTTTCGGGGGACTCGACAGACGGCGGATGCGATTTCGAGTTGGCATCCACGCCGGAACCGGATCCAGTACCCAGAGTCGCTCGAGCACATCGCGGTAGGGCTGAGTGGTGGTCTTAGCCGGCTTCTCACCCTCTCCGCCGGTCGCGGCGTCTCTGATCGTCTCGAAAGACGCAGTGGTAGAGGAAGCCGCGGCGTACGCGGTCATCCAGCGACGCAGCGCGGCCGGATTGCGGATCGGATGCCCAAGCTCGGGAAAATCGCGGTCGACGATCCGATCGAGGTAGCCATCTAGCTGGGCGCGCAGTGGCCGTCCCGAGAGGTGGCGCAGGCCCGGGAAGCCCGAATGCAGGATCTCCCGGACGTAGTCATTGACCCTTAGGTCCGTGCGCCCCTCGACAGGCGGACGCTCGCCAACCAGCAGCTCGTGCAGGCTTACCGAGGGCTGCCCGACGCCGCGCTCAGACAGTGCCAGCGGCCGCATCCGGATGCTGACGATCCGACCCGCACCGGAATGAGTCTCCACTTCGGCCGGAGACGCCGAGCCGGTTAGGAGAAAGCGGCCTGGATCGGCACCAGCGTCGACGGCGCGCCGCACGAGGTCCCAGCACTCGGGCACGTACTGCCACTCGTCGATCAGGATCGGCGGGTCGGAGTCCAGTAGCCGCGCGGGATCGGCGCGAGCAACGCTGCGTTGCGCGGGATCATCGAGGGCGTGAACGGCAGTTGCCCGTCGGCTCGCGGTAGCGGTCTTCCCAACGCCTTTGGCGCCCACAATCGCCACTGCCGGAAGCGAGCTCGCCAACTCCCCGAGCTCGTCGTCTACGACCCTTTGCAGGTACGACCGTGGCGTTTGGGTCCCGTCGGGCACCAGTCAAGGCTACCACTTCGACGCTGTCTACACTACTGTTCTGACACCTCTTGCGCTACCGTTTCGCCTCAAAGATGAGTTCCCAGTAGGAGTCAGACGTCAGAACCAGTGGCCGCATCGTCCGACTCGGCCAACCGCCCAACCATCGTGGCGAATTCGCGCAAGTCGTCGAGATAGGCCAACGAGGCGAACACCGCGCGATCATCGATCTCCAGGTAGAGATGGACGATGAGGTTGCGCTGCTTCGCGGCATTTTCCATGCGCAGCGCCAACTCGTCGGGGATGACCCCCTTCTCTCCAAGGATCTTGAAGACCTCCGCATAGTCGGAGGGCGCTCGCGCTGATTGCTCGCTGACGACCTGCGTGCCCAAGTCGATGCAGACCTGGACCGCCAACTGAAGCCAGCGTTCGGTCGCAGCGCGCTGCTGCGCGTCGGCGAGATAGGCGTCCTCTCCCGCTTGCTGCACCCCATCCAAGCGCTCGATCAGTTCCTCGAGTCGCTGTATCCGAGCTTCAACCCGACTGACGTCGACCAAAACGGCCTTCCTTCATCCGTCGCCGAACACCGCGGCCAAGCTCCACACGCAGCGGGGCCGTGTCGAGGTAGTCCAGAATCGCCCGCGTCTCCAGCCGGACCCGCTCGTCATGGTCGCGTTCAACGAGACGCTTGCCCTCGCGGATAGCGCGGTGGCGTATCAGTGGGGGAGCATTGTTGAGCAGCACCAGATCGACCTCGTCGGTTTCCAAAAGACTGGTTATCTCGCCGGCAAGATCCAGCTGAAGATCGAAGCGGCCGTGAGCGTCGAGCCCGGGGTCATGCCAAATTCCGATATCCACATCCGAGAGGGGTCCCGGATTCCCCCGCGCCTGCGAGCCGATCAGCATCGCCGCAACCACGCCCTCGCGATCGAGTGCATTGCTCAGCCGCCCCAACGCAGCAGCGTCGAGCGGCGGCACCCGCGACCTCTCGTTAACAACAGTCATCGCTCACATCGTCCCCGATCGACCGGACCGAGTCCAGCCGCAACCGAGTTCTTCGTCGAGCTGGCAAACCGCTAGCGGCGTTGCGGGCATCCTTCTTCGTCTTCGCCAACTTCGTCAAGTTCGGATTCGAAGTCGCCGGCAACCTGGCCGTGGATGTAGACCCGTAACTCCAACTGGGTAAAGACCTTATGACCGCAGATCCTCCGCGGCCGACTCAACCGCACCACCTCCGGCCCGCTCGATTTGGAGTGCCTGCCGGTCTTGACGTTGATGACCTCGACGGGATATCTGCCGATGCCGCTGGCGCTCGTTGCGGTCCAATGGCGCCAGTGAATCCGGAAAACGAGATCGGAAAGGCTGTTCTCTCCGAGGCCGAGCCGATGAAATCGGCAGCCTCGAGGCCGCACTCGGTAGAAGCCCGTAGGCGGCTCACCCTTCTTCTGCGCCGGCGGAGTCTGGCAGAAGACCTGCGGCGGTGCCGGTGATGCCGGCCTCGGACTGGTCGAACCGGTGTTCCGGGAGGGCCAATGCCCGTGGGGCTGCGCCGGCCCGTTGACCCTATGCACCACGAATTTCACCCACTTGCCGTCGGGAGAACCGGTGCCGCATTTGGAGCGCAGGCTGCCGGGGGTCCTCTGGGGGCCTTCCCAGAAGCGGATCCAGCCGACGACGGAGTCTGAGAACACGCGCCCCTTGATCTCTATGAACGAAGCCGGAACTCCATAGATGATCGATTCTTCAACGTTGTAAACCGTAGGCCGAGCGGTGCTGGGGGGCATTTCGCCTGCTTCCGCCGGGTCGTATTCGGTGTGGTGAAAGCGACCAGCCGCATCAACACGACCGCCGAGGCCGCCTTCGATCATCAGCTGCCAATGCTCGGAGCCATTCGAACAGCTGACACGCGCGTGGGCGCCGAAGCCAACGCGTTCTTCGACCAGGTCCACGTACATTTTCAATCCCGTTGAATGGCCCCGGAAGACGGTGAACGGGGAGCTGAAGGCTCCAGGCGGTGGCTGGCCTCCCGCGCGAGCGAATGGGGCGAAGACTGCGAAGAGAGCCATCAGAGCAAGGCAAGCTCCCAGGGATCGATTTCGCCGACCAATCATTCGTAGAAACCCTAGCTACGGCGACATGCAGTGGAGCGCATCATCCGCTCGACGAGGTCAAAGCGGAGCTCGCGATGTTGCGGACCCCGGACGGCCACGGAGAAATCGAGCTGGTGAAGTTCCATCAACACTCCGGGCATCCGTCATCTCGCCTTCCTCGTCGAGGCGTAGGTTGCGGGCAGCAGCGCGCCGACCTCGAGCGTCGCCAGGCGGTGGCGGGACCGGCGCGAGCGACTGAAACAGAAGTGCGGGCGGCGGAGGTGGAGGCGGCGTGGCCGTCTCCCACTCGAGCCACGGTTTCGCCCCGGCTCCTCCGCCCGAGGCCCGTGTCCTGCGCATCACCGCAGGGGGACGACCGTCGAGCTCGATTTACATCTTTAGGCCAGAGCAACCTGATTCGCGCATGCTCAGCCTTGCCTCCTCGGGCAGAGACACCTTGGTGCGAGACGCCCAGAGCATCGCCCAGCGCCGGTGCCGCAGGCCATGGGTCGCCAGCGCCGGCAGACGACGACCACGGGAACGGACAGGATGCGAAAGGAACTGCGAGGTCTTCGTCTCGTAGACAAACGTCCCCGCCGGCGCAAGAACGCGCGCGATCTCGTCGAGCGCAGCTTGAGACCTAGCGATGTGGTAAAGCGTGCCGAAGTCGATGATCACATCGAAAGCTTCATCGGCGAACGGCATCCGACGGACATCACCGCGGTACAACTCCGCCTGGGTCCCCTGCTCCCGGAGATTGTCGGCAGCCTCCACCAACAGCTCCTCATCGATATCGAGACCAGCCAGCCGTCGAGGGCTGCACAATCGGTCAAGGACGGGTAAGGCGATCCCGCGTCCGCAGCCGACCTCGAGGATCCGCACGTCGGTCGGCAGTCCTAAGGCCCGCACCAATACCGGGACCTCCAACCGAGTCTGTCGGGTGTTCCGCCCCTGCTCGTTGGGGAAGGGACGGTACTCGGTCAAATCGAGCTTGCTCTCGGTCGTCATCGATCTTCTCCTGTGTTTGTTGACCATCGGTCGATAACCGTAGCAAGCTTGCAGACCGACGGTCAACAGTAGAATCCGCTCCATGCCCGATCCCTCCTACCGGCGCCTCGACGTCGATGAGCGCCGACGCCAGCTGCTCGAGCGCGGCGCCGAGCTCTTCACGAGTAACCGCTACGACGAGCTCTCGATGAGCCGGATCGCGACCGAGGTCGGAGTCTCGAAATCCCTGCTGTATCACTATTTCCCGAGCAAGCAGGCCTTCTTCGAGGCGACGCTCGGCGCCTGGGCCGAAGAGCTGCGAGTGCGCACCGAGCCCGACCCTGACTTGCCGCCACTGGAGCAGCTGGAGTCCAGCCTCGACGGCTTCCTCTCGCTGGTCGATGAGAACGCGGTCGCCTACCGCAGCTTGATGGGCAGCGCGACCGAGACCCCCGCGATCCGCGACCTCATCGACGAGGTCCGCCGCCAGACCGCCGCCCGCATCCTCGACGGGATTTACCCCGACGGGGCGCCGCCGAAGGCGCGGACCGCGGTGAGCGGCTGGCTCTGGTTCATGGACGGCGCCTGCCTCGACTGGAGCGCCCACCGCGATATGGAGCGCGAGGAACTCCGCGGGATGCTGCTCGGCGTTCTGATGGGGGCGCTGATTGCCGCCGGCTCGCCGCCGGAGCTGAACTTGCCGACCTGAAGCCTGCGGAGGTTCCGCGAGCGGCAAGACCTAGCCCCGTCGCCCGACAACTCTCTCTTGGCGCCGCCTCAGTGCCTGCAGTGCCTCAGAACCGAACAGCAAACCACCGCTTTTGCAGGGGGTCGGGCCGTCAAGGCCGTCGAACGCCCGGTGGCTCTCATTGATCAGCACCACGCGCAGGTCGGGCACCCAGAGGGCGAGAGCGGCGTTCGCCCGGTCAATCTCGCTCGCTGAGAGCGAGCCACGACCTTCCGAGCGAAGCAGCTGATCTGCATAGGTGCCCAGCGCCTGCCCACAGACCTGCCACTGATCCGCGCCGATCGCTTCAAGCAGGTTCCGGTCTCGATGTGGCAACTCCTGCCACGCCTGCCGCACGATGTCGTTGCGTTCATGCCCACCGCTACTCGCCCACCCTTCAGCCTCTATAGGTGATTGAACATCGACGGCAGCACTCCTTCTACTACTTGCATGAGTACGAGAGAATGCGACAAATGCACATGCCCTCCGCCCCAATACCGCCAAATCTCGCTGCTCTCGTAGCCAAGGGGATAGTACGGCCGCCTGATGGACCCCGCTATCTCCCGCACCCCATCAAGCTGCGCGGGCCAGCAAACGCGCTGCGGACTGGGTGGCGGATAGCCGGCGCTGAGCTGGCAATTGAAAGGACGTCGTCCGCGCGGGGAGCGGCATCGCAGCGACGATGCGACCGGAATGCGACCGTCAGGTAGCTGGCCTCCCTACCATCGAGCACATGGCGATCAAAAAGCTGGAACACGTTGGGATCGTGGTCGACGATCTAGCGGCCGCAATCGAGTTCTTCGTCGAGCTGGGACTAGAGCCGGGAGGCAAAGGCCAGGTCGAGGGTGACTGGGTGGACCGGATCATCGCGCTCGACGGGACCAAGGCCGAGTTAGCGATGCTACGAACCCCGGACGGCCACGGAGAAATCGAGCTTGTGAAGTTCCACTCGCCGCCGACCCAAGGCGGCGACCCGCACGCACCCTCGAACACTCCAGGCCTCCGCCACCTCTCCTTCCTCGTCGAGGACATCGACGCCGTAGTCGCCGGCCTAGAAGCCCGCGGGACTGAACTAGTCGGCGAGCTGGTGCGCTACGAGAACAGCTACCGGCTCTGCTACGTCCGCGGCCCCGAGGGGATCATCATCGAGCTGGCGGAAAAGATCGGCTGACGGTTCCGGTCCGCTGCCGAGCCTAGACGACCGTCGCTGAACCGGTCAGTTCTCACGATTCACGGGCGTCGCTTCATCGATCACTGGCGCGAAAACGTTTTGCCACAGGGTCGTCAGTTGCTGGGGCTTGAAAGGACGGCGAGCGTCCTGACGCTCAGCCGAATCGCGACCTCGATGTGACCCACGTAGGGCAGCAGTTCGATCGGGTTGCTTCGACTGCATCGGATGAAGCGCGGGGTCAGCGCGCAGATTGAGATCACTCGCGAGTGGTGCGTTTCACGACGAATCTCAGCCGCACTTTCTTGGCACGCCTGGTCGCGAGCTCGGCCAAACGCCATCCGTCAGCCCCGCTATCGTTACGAACATATGTTCGTATCCTGGCAAGAGCTTCGTGTTTCAGGAACGCGAGCGGTAATCATGGGGGCGTGTCAAAGCGCCTGCACGAGGTCCGCGACGCCCTTCATGTCTTCGTCGACTACGACGAGGACGAGCGGCGGGTCATCGACTCCGTGCCTTTCCAACGCCTTCGCCACATCCACCAGTTGGCGCTCACTTACGCCGTCTATCCAGGTGCCACCCATCGCCGCTTCGAGCACTCATTGGGAGTCATGCATCTGGCGGGACGGATCTACGACGTGATCACCCGTCCCGACAAGATCTCCGATGCGGTCCGCGAAGACGTCCCCGACGAGAACCAGCGCGACCACGGGTACTGGCGGGCCGTCCTTAGGATGGCCGCGCTCTGCCATGACATGGGGCATCTGCCTTTCTCACATGCCGCCGAGGACGAGCTCCTTCCTGAGGGCGCAGACCATGAGCTCATTACCTGGGAGATCGTCCACTCCGCAGAGATGCTTGAGCTCTTCGAATCGCTTACCCCGCCGGTCCGCGCGGACGATGTCGGCAAGATCGCGATCGGACCCGAGAAGGTAGAGCGCCTAGGGCTCGAGGGTGTCGGGTTCAGTCGCTGGGAGGCGATCTTGGCGGAGGTGATCGTCGGAGATTCCTTTGGCGCCGACCGGATGGACTATCTCCTCCGCGACTCGCTGCACACTGGCGTCGAGTACGGCCGCTTCGATCACGAGCGCCTGATCAACACGCTGCGCGTGATCCCCGAACCTGCCCGCGAAGAGCAGGAGACGGACGAGAAGGCCATCCCGCCGGTGCTGGGTGTCGAGCGCGGCGGCCTCCAGTCAGCCGAGCAATTGCTCTTGGCCCGCTACTTCATGTTCAGCCAGGTCTACCACCATGCCACCCGGCTCGCCTACAACGAGCATTTGAAGGATTTCCTGAAGCTCTGGCTGCCGGACGGTACCTTCCCAGCCGACGTCAAGGGCCACCTCGCACGCGACGACGACGACGTCATGGTCGCGATCAAGGAAGCCGCCGCAGACCCCGCAGCCGCGGCACACGTGCCCGCTCGTCGGATCGTCGAACGCGACCATTTTAAGTCGGCCTACGAGAAGAAGCCCGACGGCAAGGCGGGCTATGAGGACCCGGAGACGCACGGGGACACCTCGGCCGACGTGCAGGCACTCGCCCGCGCCGCAGAAGAGCACTTCGGCGCCGATCGGGTCGCCTACGGGGCGCCACCGAGCAGGAAGCAGCCACCTGACTTCGCCGTGCGCCTCCGCGGAGAGCGCTCGACCGCGTGGGCGAGCGGTCTGTCCGACGTGATTCAGAGACTGCCGGAGTCCCCTGACGAGTACGTTCTGGCCGATGCTGAGATCCGCGAAGATGTCAGGCGCTGGCTTAAAGCCAACCGGAAGAGCATCCTCGAGGAGGCTCGCGCGGCCGAGATAAGAGAGGCGAAGGAGGAGGTGGAGTGAATCGACTGGTCCAGGAGGCGGTCCTCGTGGCGCTTGCTCGCAAGATGTCGGAGCGGGGAAGCTGGGCGGGCGAGACCCACCTGCAGAAGGCGGCCTATCTGCTCTCCGAGCTGCGCGATGTCGACTTCGACTTCGACTTCATCCTCTACAAGCATGGTCCCTTTTCCTTCGAGCTCCGCGACGAACTGGCGGAGATGCGCAGCGAGGGTCTGATCCGGAGCTTCGTCCAGAACCCTTCCTACGGCCCCCGTATTCTTCCCACTAAGGGCGGCAGGGAGCTTGAGGGGATGCTCGCGTCCTCGAAGGAGCGCTATGAGGAGTCGCTTGCCTGGATCGCTGCGACCCTAGGCGGTCGCGATGTCATGGAGCTTGAGCGGTTGGCCACCGCAATGTGGATGACCCGCAAGCGCGGCGGCAGCGTCCACGACCGCGCTCAGGCGGTGATCAAAGTGAAGCCGCATATTTCCTACGAGGCGGCGACCTCGGCGGTCGAGGAGATCGACCGTCTGCTCGACGAGCAGCGCACCTGTTCCTAAGTTTCGCGGCACTTGCCGGCAGCACAAACTTTAGGTACTGGACATTCATTATTTGTGTGAGACGGTGGATTTCCTGTTCACTCCTGCCAGTCGAACGCGATGAAGCTGCTCTCAGTCGAAATCCGAAATTTCCGCTGCTTCGAGCATCTCGAGCTCCAGCTCGACGGCGAGTCTCTGGTCGTGGTCGGTGCCAATGCGGCGGGCAAGTCGAGCCTCATGGCAGCAATCGGGCTGGCGCTAGTCGGCGGCGAGATCACCCGTGCGGATCTGCGGGACTTCGACGAGGCGGTGGAGATCACGGCGACGCTCGGCGGCATCACTCCTGCCGAGCAGGGAGAGTTCGCCGATGCCATGGACTTCAACCAGTCGCCGCCGGTCCTGCGGATTACCCAGCAGGCGACCTGGGACCCCTTCGAGCAAGCGGTTCAACAAAACCACGTCTTCCCAGACGACAATCTCCGGCCGGTCCCGCGGCGCTCCCGCGAGGCGATCCGGTTCCTGTCGCTGCCCGCATGGCGTGATCCAGCGCGACTTCTCTCTCTGCTCGGTCGACGCAGCATCCTGGCCCCACTGATCGACGCACTACCTCTCCAACAGGAGATCGAGGAGGCCATCAGCGCGCTAAGCACGGCCGGAAACCATTTGTCAAATGCGGAGCCGATTCGCGAGCTGATGGAAAAAGGAGACGGGTGGCTTGCGAGACTCCTTCCCGGCGTGGAGGAGGAGGCCTTCTCGATCGGCTCGTTGGCGGCAGAGCCCGCCGACGTCCTGCGCCAACTCGCGCTCCACCTCTACCTCGGTGGCCAGCGGCTGACGGTCGGCTCGCAGAGCGGCGGCCTCGGACAGGCCTCGGTCTTCGCCTTCGCCCTCGAGACGCTCGCGAGCATGCCGGATGCGATTCTGCTTGTGGACGAGCCTGAGCGGGCTCTCCATCCACAGGCTCAAAGAGCTTTGCTCGCCCGTCTCCTCAGCGGCGACGCGCAGGGCATCATCGCCACTCACTCCGCTGCCGTCCTCGATCGTCGCGACCCCCGGCAGGTTGCGAAGCTTGCGTCTGATCGGGGCGAGGGCGCCACTCTTTCGCGGGCGAATAACATCGACGACACCGGGGCGGCCACCCTCTCGCGCTACTCGACGAGCTTGGTGGCCGAGGCCTACTTCGCCGAGGCCGTGATCTTCGTCGAGGGCTTTAGTGACTTCCTCGCCGTACGCGCTTTCGCCGAGACGCTCGGCACCGACCTTGACGCCGCGGGGGTGTCGTTGGTATCGCTTGAGGGTGCGGACATCCTGAAGCACTACCTGGCGCTCTTCGGCCCCTCAGGCCTCAACGTCCGGATGCGCGGCCTCTGCGATCTGGACAAAGAGGGGAAATGGATCGATCTGCTGACTGCAGCAGGTATCACCGTGGCCGACCGCACCGATCTGAATGCCGCCGGCTTCCAGGTCGCCGACGCCGATCTGGAGGACGAGCTCGTGAGGGCGCTCGGCGAGTCCGCGACCGAGCAGGTGATCGACACGGCCGGACTGACGGGGCGCCTCACCTCCTTCGAGGGTCAGCCAGCGAACTCTGGGCTCGGTCGCCAGGAACTCCTGGCCGCCTTCGTCCGGACGCAAAAGATCAGGTTGGCTCCGCTTCTGGCAGCGGAGGTCCCCGACGCCGACATCCCGACCCCGGTAAGGGCACTGCTGGAGGCACTATGAACCCCTATACGCATGATGAGTCGCTCGATGATGAACAGTTGGCGGCGATCGAAGCGACGCAGAAGGCGATCAGCGTCCTCGCCGGCCCGGGCTCGGGCAAGACCCGGACGTTGGCTCATCGCGCGCGGCACCTGCTCCTGAGCGGGCTGGAGGACCGAGCCCTGCTCTTGACCTTCACGAACAAAGCTGGGGGAGAAATGAAGAGTCGCGCGCTCGGCGTCGGCGACCTCTCCCGTAAGCGGCTCGATGCGACAACCTTTCACGGCTTCGGGACGAGCTTTCTGCGAAGTCATGGGACCCTCGTCGGGATCGACCCCGATTTCCAGATTCTCGACAAGGAGGAAAGCGAAGAACTGGGAACTCAGGTTGCCGCAGGTCTCGGCGTCGTGAACCGGGTCGAAAGCTGGGGCAGGACGCGCTGCCGACGTCGGACGCCGGGACAGGCCCTTGCGACCTTCGGCGCGGCCTACGAGGATGCCAAGCGCGCCGAAGGTCTCGTCGACTTCGACGATCTCGTCGTGTACCCAGCAGAGATCCTTGAGGCGCACCCAGAGGTCGCCATCGCCTACGGGTCGAAATACCAGCATCTCCTGATCGACGAGTTTCAAGACACCAGTCCGGCGCTGTTCGCGATCGTCAGGGCGCTCGCCCCGCACCTTGAGACGATCAGCATGTTCGCCGACGACGACCAGGCGATTATGCAGTTCGCCGGAGCCGAGGCCGCGAACGTCGAGAGATTTACTGATGAGCTGGGCGCCCATTGTTACCCGCTCAGACGAAACTACCGTTGCTGTGAGGAGATCGTGCGTCGTGCGAACTTGCTGATTGCGGCCGACCCGAAGGCAAGCGGGCGCCAGATGGAGGCCGACAAGTCGGGAGGCCTAGTCGAGGCCCGCTGGTACGGGTCTAACGACGAGGAGGCAGGGGCGCTCGCCACCGAGATTGCCGATTCGATCTTCGTCGACGGCGTCAGCCCGACGGCGATCGCAATCCTCGTGCGAGGTGGCTGGCGGGCAGATGCCGTCGTCGATGCCTTGGCAGAGCGAGAGGTGCCCCTCAGCGACTGGCGGGCATCGGCATTTGCCTCGGAGGGAAAACGCCAGATGATCGCCTGCCTCTCCACGGTTCGCGCCACCCTCAGGAACCCCCAGGCCTCGCGTCTCTCTGAGCTGATGGGTGTCGAGTTGATCGAGGAGCGCAACACGCAGAAATTCCTTGAGGCGCATGCCGGAAGCACGGTCGCGGCCGAGCTGCTCCTCCTGCGCGAGAAAGCGCTCTCAGGGGCGCCGACGAGCGAGGTCGCACAACACGCCCATCATGCGATCGTCCTCGGCGCCCCGCACTCAAGCGAGGATGCAGCCCTTCTCCTCTACGCGATCGCCGACTTTGAGAAATTCGACCCCGACTTTTCCCTCGAGCACCTGATGGCGGAGCTGGCGCTGAAAGGTGGTGGCCGCTCGCCGACCGAGAGCGGGGGTGTGAAGGTGGCCACCTTGCACGGAACTAAGGGCTTGCAGTGGCCGCGTGTTTACATGATCGGTATGGAGGAGGGGAAGCTCCCCCACCGTAAGGCCGAAGACGAAGGGACGATCCCGGATGAGCGGCGCACCTGTTTCGTGGGAGTGTGCCGCGCCGAGGACCAGCTGATTCTTTCCGGTGGCCACTACTTCCGAAACTCTCGCCAGGACCCTTCGAGGTTTCTGCGGGAGATGGGCTTCAACGACTGAGTCAGCGAACTCCGAGTCGACGACGGTGGAGCCTCCCAATGGGAAAGTTCAGGATTCCCCTACTTGTCATCACGTATCTCATTGGAGCACGGCGTGCACCGCGTCGAAGCTTCCTCCAAGTGCATGCGTGTAACGAGCAAGCATCGTCTCGATGCGGTGCCCAGCAATCTCGGCCAGATCAGCGTCGTCAACGCCGGCTGCGCGGAGGTGAGTGACGTAGCTGTGGCGGCACTCGTGGGGGCGAATGTCTAGGCCGGAGGCTTCTTGGGCAGGCTTCCAGAGGTCACGGTAGAAGGTGCGCTCGCGCCATAGGCGGCCGCGGGGGGCTGGGAAGAGGAGCTGGCAATCGGAGCCGTTGAGGTTGATCTGGGCTTCGAGCATCCAGGCGAGGTTCGCCGGGACGGGGACGACGCGGCCGCCGTCGGGCTCGCCGTGGTCAGTCTTCGTTCCCTCGAGGATCTTGCCCTCGTGGGCGGTGCGGCGGACTTGGAGCGTTTCGCCGTCGAAGTCTTCGCGGCGCAGGGGCAGGGGCG
>DATCPU010000282.1:0-18245 GCA_036569925.1 Candidatus Dormiibacterota bacterium | reverse complement strand
CACGAGCACGGGCAACACGACCGGCACCACCGGCACCATCAACAACAACAGCACCGGCACGAGCACGGGCAACACGACCGGTACGACTGGGACCGTCAACGTTCACAGCACGGGCACCAGCACCGGCAACACGACTGGCACCACCGGGACGATCAACAACAACAGCACCGGCACCTCGACTGGCAACACCGTCGGGACCACCGGCACGATCAACAACAACAGCACCGGGACATCCACCGGCAACACCGTCGGGACCACCGGCACTGTCAACAACAACAGCACCGGCACCTCGACCGGCAACACCGTCGGGACCACCGGCACCGTCAACGTGCACAGCACAGGCACCAGCACTGGCAACACCGTTGGCACGACCGGCACGGTCAACACTGGCAGCACCGGCACCAGCACCGGCAACACGACAGGCAGCACCGCGACCACGGGCGGGACCGGCGGCACGGGCGGAGTCAGTGGCACAGGCGCCACAGGCGGAGTCAGCGGCTCATCGGCGTCAGGCGAAGTCCTGGCCAACACCGGCGCCCCGATGGGTGGCGGTATTCTCGGAGCCATTCTGATTGCGCTCGGCGGACTCGGAATGCGGATTCGCAAGCGCTAGTCAACATCGACATGGACCGGGCCCGCGCAGTGCGGGCCCGGTTTTTTCTTTTGTGGAACGTGTAGCGTAATTTTTGCGACCTACCTCACTTGTACGGCGACGAAGCGGGCCCCAGCACGGTTTGATTTACGCCTAGAAATACTCTGGAGGCAATGGTGGAGGTTGTCGCGCTGCCGGCTGACCGCCGGCCGCAGCCGGCGCTGGCAGTCGACGGACAGGTTCGGGCGGAGGCAAGCCTGCCGCGGCCCCGCTCGAAAACACGCGCCATCGTCCGCCTGGAGAAGGCTCAGCTCGCCGCCTTCACCGCGCTGAGAGACGTATCCGAGTATTCGGAGAGAGGCGGGGATCTGCCTGATTTCTTCGGCGCACTTGGCCAGACCCTGGCCCGACTCGTGAAAGCACGCCGGGTTGCTTTCTGGCGCTTGGGGTCCCGCCGAACTCTCAGCGTCCAACCCAAACCGTATGGTTTCCCGGCGGGCTCCCCCATCCACACGATGCGCCTCCAGGTGAACCTTGACGGAGACAGCATCGCTGAACGGGCGGTTTTCGAAGACGAGCTGGAGCTGGTCAACGGCACGATCCCGGAGCTGGATGACCTCTGGCAGGCGAACGGGTTGCTGGCTGTGCGGAATTCGATTGCCGTCTCGTGGCGCGCCGGCGACAGGCGCATCGGCACATTGGTCGCGTATGACTCACGCCGCGGCTTCACCTCCGATGACGCGTGGATTCTGCGTCTTACCGCGATGGCGACCGGAATGATGTGGCAGAACCGAGAGGCTGAGCTAAAGCTCGACACCGCGGTTGAGCGGCTGGAACAGGCGGCCACAGCCCGCCGGCAGCTGCTCGGCAACATCGCAGCCGGTGGGGATGAGGCCCGGCGGCGCTTCGCCAGCGCGCTTCACGACGACTCGCTACAGCTGCTGACCGCAGCGGAGCTACGGCTCGAACGGATTCAGGCCGATCCCGACCCGACCAAGCTGCCGGCCCACTTGAACGAGCTCAAGGGCACCCTGAAGCAGGTCGAGGAATCCTTGCGCCGGCTCCTTATTAATGTGAGCCCGCAGGCCGGCGACGCACCTATGGGACTGGACGAAGCGATACGCACGCGCCTCGAGGCGCTCCGGACGCGCGCCGGCATCGAGACCGACATTGACATCCGTGTCCCCAGTCCCCTGCCGGCTGCGATGGAGACGACGATTGTCAAAAACATCTCGGAGGCGCTGAACAACGTCGAGAAGCACGCCCACGCCACCCGCATTAAAGTCTCGGCCTATCCCGTGGACGGCGGCATAAGAGTCATCGTGAGTGACGACGGCAAGGGCTTCGTCGTCGCCGAATCGATGTACGTGCCCGGCCATATCGGCCTTGTCGCCATGCGTGAGCGGGCGCAGATCGCCGGGGGAAGGTGCCACATCGAGAGTGAGCCGGGCGCAGGAGCACGAGTGGAGTTTTGGGTCCCAATCAACCAGTGAGCGCCAAACCTGGCAAAAGAAACGCGCGAGGTCGAACTCGAGAAGAGGAGTCGCAGCACATGCCGAGCAAAGTAGCAGCCAAAAACGAAATCGACCCACGGGTGATGCTGAGAGTCGTTACCGCGGTCAGGCGCGGTGACTTTTCCGCGCGCCTTCCGGCTACGTGGACCGGCAACGCCGGCAAGGTGGCGAGCGCGCTAAACGACGTCATAGAGTCGAACCAGCGCCTCGAGCGAGAGCTTCGCAAGCTCGGCCGGCACATCGGCAAGGAGGGTCAAGCCAAGCGACTCCAGCTCGGGGATGCGGGCGGCGCTTGGGCATCGACCCTGGACTCCGTCAATGACCTGATCGACGACCTGGTGCAGCCCAACAGCGAGATGGCCCGAGTCATCAGCGCTGTCGCCAATGGCGATCTGTCGCAAACGATGCCGACCGCGGCGAATGAGCGGCGACTGCACGGCCAATTCCTCGAAACCGCCAAGACCGTCAACACCATGGTCAATCAGCTTCGCTCGTTCAGCTCTGAGGTGACCCGCGTGGCTCGCGAGGTGGGCACGGAGGGCAAGCTGGGCGGCCAGGCACATGTGCGCGGCGTCGGTGGCGTCTGGAAAGACCTGACCGACAACGTCAACTTCATGGCGAGCAACCTCACCAGCCAGGTTCGCAACATCGCTGAGGTCACCACCGCCGTCGCCAACGGCGACCTGTCCAAGAAAATCACGGTCGACGTCGAGGGCGAGATCCTCGAGCTGAAGAACACCGTCAACGTCATGGTCGACCAGCTGAACGCTTTCGCCGGTGAGGTGACGCGCGTCGCCCACGAGGTGGGCACCGAGGGCAAGCTGGGCGGCCAGGCCGACGTCAAAGGCGTGGCTGGGGTGTGGAAGGAGCTCACTGAGAACGTGAACTCCATGGCCGGCAACCTTACGGGGCAGGTCCGAAACATCGCCGATGTCACCACCGCTGTCGCCAACGGCGACCTGTCCAGGAAGATCACAGTCGACGCCCGCGGAGAGATTCTCGACCTCAAGGAGACGGTCAACCTCATGGTCGACCAGCTCAACGGCCTTGCCAGCGAGGTGACGCGGGTCACGCGCGAAGTCGGAACCCAGGGCAAGCTTGGCGGCCAGGCCGACGTCAAGGGCGTGGGCGGGGTCTGGAAGGAGCTCGTCGACAACATCAACTTCATGAACGCCAACTTCAGCGATCGAGCCCGAAACATCGCCGAAGTGATCACCGCCGTGGCCAACGGCGACCTGTCGAAGAAGATCACCGTCGAGGTGCAAGGCGAGTTGCTGGATCAGAAGAGAACCATCAACCTCATGGTCGACCAGCTGAACGCCTTCGCGGGCGAGGTCACCCGTGTTGCGCGTGAGGTGGGCACAGAAGGGCGCCTCGGCGGCCAGGCCGAAGTAAGAGGTGTCGCAGGTGTGTGGAAAGACCTCACCGACAACGTCAACTTCATGGCCGGCAACCTCACGAGCCAGGTGCGAAACATCGCCGAAGTCACCACCGCCGTCGCCAATGGCGACCTGTCAAAGAAGATCACCGTCGACGTTCGCGGCGAGATCCTTGAGCTCAAGCAAACCGTCAACCTGATGGTCGATCAGCTGAACGCTTTCGCGGGCGAGGTAACGCGTGTTGCTCGCGAGGTCGGCACCGAAGGCAGGCTCGGAGGCCAGGCTGAGGTGAAAGGCGTGGGCGGAGTTTGGAAGGACCTGACCGATAACGTCAACTCAATGGCCGGCAACCTGACCGGCCAGGTGCGAAACATCGCAGATGTGACCACCGCAGTGGCAAACGGGGACCTGTCAAGGAAGATCACCGTCGACGTTCGCGGCGAGATCCTGGAGCTCAAGAACACCGTCAACATCATGGTCGACCAGCTGAACGCATTCGCCGGCGAGGTGACGCGTGTTGCGCGCGAGGTCGGTACCGAAGGCAAGCTGGGTGGTCAAGCCGACGTCAAGGGGGTCGGCGGTGTCTGGAAAGACCTGACCGACAACGTGAACTTCATGGCCGGCAACCTCACCAGCCAGGTGCGAAACATCGCCGAGGTCACGACCGCGGTCGCCAACGGGGACCTCTCCAAAAAGATCACCGTCGACGTTCGCGGCGAGATCCTCGAGCTCAAAAACACCGTCAACCTGATGGTCGACCAGCTCAATGCATTCGCCGGCGAGGTGACCCGTGTCGCCCACGAGGTGGGCACCGAAGGCAAGCTCGGCGGCCAGGCTCAGGTCAAGGGTGTGGGCGGAGTCTGGAAGGAGCTCACCGAGAATGTCAACACGATGGCGGCCAACCTGACCAATCAGGTTCGAGGCATCGCGCGAGTGGTCACAGCAGTCGCGAATGGAAACCTGAAGGGCAAGCTCACTCTCGAAGCCAAGGGCGAGATCGCCGAGCTTGCCGACACGATCAACAACATGACCGACACTCTTGCCGTCTTCGCCGACCAGGTGACGAGCGTCGCCCGCGAGGTGGGCGTTGAAGGCCGGCTGGGTGGCCAGGCCCGTGTGCCAGGCGCTTCAGGTACGTGGCGCGACCTGACCGACAACGTGAACCAGCTGTCGGCGACCCTGACCACCCAGGTGCGGGCGATTGCCGAGGTGGCGACTGCTGTCACCAAAGGCGACCTTACTCAAAGCATCGGAGTGGACGCCAGCGGAGAGGTCGCAATCCTGAAAGACAACATCAATGAGATGATCGGCAACCTCAAGTCGACCACCGAGAAGAACCTGGAGCAGGACTGGCTCAAGACCAACCTGGCGCGCTTCACTCGAATGCTCCAGGGGCAACGCGACCCGATGACAGTGTCGAAGATGATCCTGTCGGAGCTTGCTCCGTTGGTAAACGCCGAGCACGGTGTGTTCTACGGGGTGGTTCCACCCAACGGGAGGGATGCGCACCTCGCGTATCAGGCTGGATACGCATACAAGCCGCGCAAGAACGTGCCTACGGAATTCCAACTTGGCGAAGGCCTTGTTGGGCAGGCCGCCGTCGAGAAGCGGCCCATCGTGTTGGTCGACGTTCCATCCGACTACGTTCGCATCAGCTCAGGGCTTGGCGAGGGGAAGCCGCTGAACATCATCATCCTGCCAGTACTTTTCGAAGGCGACACCCGCGCCGTGATCGAGCTTGCCTCGTTCCAGCGATTCAGCCCAGTGCACCAGGACTTCCTCAACCAGCTCACTGAGAGCATTGGGATAGTGCTCAACACGATCGAGGCAAATAGCCGCACCGAGGATCTCCTCAAGCAGTCGCAATCGCTGGCCAACGAGCTCCAGAGCCAGCAGGACCAGCTCCAGAGCACGAACCTCGATCTTGCGGAGAAGGCGCGCCAGCTGGCGCAGCAGAACACCGAGATCGAGCAGCGGCGCTCCGAGGTCGAGGGGGCCAAAGAGCTGGTGGAGGAGAAGGCCGAGCAGCTTGCCATCACGTCTCGATACAAGTCCGAGTTCCTGGCCAACATGTCCCATGAGCTGAGGACGCCGCTCAACAGCCTTCTGATTCTCGCGCAGGAGCTCGCCGACAACCCCGACCGCAACCTGCTGCCGAAGCAAGTGGAGTACGCAACCATCATCCGTTCGTCCGGAACGGACCTGTTGAAGCTGATCAACGACATCCTGGACCTCACCAAGATCGAATCTGGAACCGTCGCGCTGGAGATCACGGATTGGCCGATGACAGAGCTGCCACCCCTGCTCGAGCGAACTTTCCGCCACGTCGCTGAGGCGACCAGGCTCGGCTTCACCATCGATCTCCGCCCGGGCTTGCCGAAGACCATTCCGACCGACCCACAGCGGCTCCAGCAGATCCTCAATAACCTTCTGAGCAACGCGTTCAAGTTCACCGAATCGGGCCGCGTGGCATTTTCCGCTGAACCGGTGACCTCAGGATGGAGCGCGGACAACATATCCCTCAGTCGGGCCGAGGGCGTCATCGCCCTATCCGTCGCCGACACCGGAATTGGCATCCCGGCGCAGAAACACCAGTCTGTATTCGAGGCGTTTGCGCAGGGAGATGGCACGACCAGCCGCAAATATGGCGGCACCGGCCTGGGCCTGTCGATCTGTCGCGAGCTGACCAGCCTGCTCGGGGGCGAGATCAAGCTGCACAGCGAGGTTGGCAAAGGCAGCACATTCACCGTCTACCTCCCGACCTCGCTCCCCGCCTCCGGCGGCCATGCCAACGGCGGGTCGTCAAATGGATCGTCAGTGCGCGCGACCGAATCTGTGTGGGAGGACGCCGCCGCTCCTGAATCGTGGAAGTCGGAATCGCCCGGAGCACGGTCCGCAGGCTCCATCAAGATTAGTGGCGCTGAAAAAACCATCCTCGTCGTCGAGGACGATCCGGTTCAAAGGCAGCACATAGTGGGTCTGATGGAGCCGATCAACGCGAGCGTGACGGCAGTTTCGACTGGCGAAGAAGCCCTGGCTCTGCTCGCGGACAAGACCTTCGACTGCGTGGTGCTGGATCTCGGGCTGCCTGGACTCACCGGGTGGCAGGTCATAGACTATCTCAAAGCGAACCAAGGGCTCAAGGCGACCCCCCTGCTCGTCTACACGGCCAAGAACCTGACGCGGAAGGAAGAGCAGCGGCTTGGCAGGTCGGCCAAGAGCATTGTCATCAAAGAGGTCAGGTCACCCGAACGGCTCCGTGAAGAGGTGACCGCGATCCTCGACATGACCGCAACTGCGGATGTCCCGGTCGAGATCGCCAGCGGGAATGGCGACCACATCGAAGCCTCCCTCGCCAACAAGAAGGTCATAGTCGTCGACGACGACGTTCGCAACATCTTTGCCCTGACGGCCATGCTGGAACGCCAACACATGGACGTTATCTCCGTCGACAGTGGCAAGGAGGCAGTTGAGGCGATCGAGAAGGACCCCGATATCGATATCGCTCTGGTCGACATCATGATGCCCGAGATGGACGGCTACGAGACGATGACGAAGATGCGACAGATGTCGACCTTCAAAGACCGGCCGATCATCGCTCTGACTGCAAAGGCAATGAAGGGAGACAGGGAAAAATGCATCGAGGCGGGCGCCTCTGATTACATCGCCAAGCCTGTCAACAACTCGAACCTGCTCGCAATGCTTCGCTCCTGGCTCAGCCTTTGAGCGGAGTGGCGCGGCTGCAGAAACGGCCTGAGAACGCAACGGCTCCCAACCTGGAAGAGATCGAGATAAAGCTCCTTCTGGAGGGCGTGGCCATGCGCTACGGGTATGACTTCCGGGAGTACGCCCCCGGCCCGCTGAGGCGCAGCATCGCGTCCGGAATGGCGGGCGAGGGCGTTGGCACCATCTCCGCCTACCTGGAGCGCCTGCTGCACGACGCCTCGTGCATGCAGCGATTCCTCAGTGGGGTCGGCGTGAATGTGACCAGCATGTTCCGCGAAGCCGAAGTTTTGCGATGCATTCGCGACGAGGTGATCCCTCGATTCCGAACCTACCCTTCGTTGCGTATCTGGATCGCCGGGTGCGCGACTGGCGAAGAGGTGTACTCGATGGCGATCATGCTGCAGGAGGAGGGCCTGTACGACCGGTCGCAAATCTATGCCACCGACCTGAATGAGAGCAGCCTGGCCATCGCGCGGACCGGCGCCTATCCACTCGCACGGGTGGTTTCCGACGAGGCCGGACATGCACGCTCAGGCGGCCGTGGCCGGATCTCCGATTTCTATTCGATTGCCGGCAATACCGCCAGCTTCGATCGTGAACTTCAGAACCACATCACATGGGCCCGCCACAATCTCGCCAGCGACAGCTCTTTTAACGAATTCCACCTGATCCTCTGCGCCAACGTGCTTATCTATTTCCGTCCCATCCTGCAGGAGCGTGCGCACCGTCTGTTCTACGACAGTCTGGTGAGGTCGGGCTATCTCGCAGTGGGCCAGCAGGAGTCATTGATCTTCTGCCCTGAAAGCAGCCGGTTCGAACAGGTGCGGGACGGGGTCAACGTGTTCCACAAGATTCGATGACGGCTGTCCAGGGCGCACCCAACGCGACCAAAAGGGCTCATGACTCCGCGGCCAGCGTTCTGATCGTCGACGACGACCCCACCAAGAGGTTTGCGCTGAAGACAGTCCTCGCTCCGCTGGGCGAGGAAGTGGTCGAGGCTTCGTCCGGGGCCGACGCTTTGCGCCAGCTGCTTCGCAAGGACTTCGCCGTCGTCATCCTGGACGTTCGAATGCCGATCATGGACGGCTTTGAAACCGCCCAGCTCATCCGCCAGCGCCCGCGTTCCGAGCTGACACCGATCATCTTCGTGACGGCTCTCGACCAGCGCGAGACGAACCCTGGCCGCGCGTATGAGCTTGGCGCCGTCGACTTCGTGTACGCGCCAGTAGTGCCCGCCATCCTGAGGGCGAAGATCGGCGTTTTCATGGAGCTGTACCGCGCACAGCAGGAGCTGCGCCGCTATCGAACCCAGCTGGAACAGCTAGTCGAAGAAAGAACCACCGCCCTGACGGCCATCAACCGGGAGCTCGAAGCGTTCAGCTACCTGGTCTCCAACGACCTTCGCGCACCATTGCAGGCGTTTGATGGACTGAGCGAGGCGCTTCTCGCCGATTACGGCCGCAAGCTTGACAGGCGGGGCAAGGAGTACATCCAGCGCATGCGGCGGGCCAGCCAGAGGATGGAGGCTGTCGTCGATGGTCTGCAGTCCCTCTTTCGCGTGACCGGCGGGGACATTCACCGTGAAACTGTGGATGTCAGTGCGATGGCGGCGGAGATCATCGAGGAGCTGCAGGTTTCGAGCCCCGACCGTCACATGACAGTGAGCATCAGCCCGAACCTTTCGGTTTCTGGCGATGCACGACTGGTTCGGATCTTGCTCGGGAGCTTCATCGGCAACGCCTGGAAGTTCACCGCCAATAAGACTGAGGCCGCCATCGAGGTCGGCGGCGAGGTGGTCGATGGCGAGTCTCGCCTCTTCGTACGTGACAACGGGGTCGGCTTCGACATGATCAACGCGCACAAGCTTTTCGGCGCATTCCAACGCCTGCACAGCCAGAGCGAGTTTCCAGGTATGGGGATTGGCCTGGCGACCGCGCGCCGGATCGTCAACCGCCACGGGGGCCGGTCCTGGGCCGAAGGGGCTGTTGGCGAGGGAGCCACCTTCTACTTCTCTCTTTAGTCCCGCGGGTGAGGGGAGCGGCCGGCGCGTTCTAAATTCGATGGCTATTGGCCGGGAATCGTCGCGTGCCTCGTCGGCACGGGGGACCCACCGTTTCAACTTGGTGAGGGCCGCGACCCTGGCCTGCTTTCTGGTGGGGGCCGTTTTGCTCGGCACTTATGCGGTTGGGATGTGGAGCGGCTATTCCGCCCAGCAACAGCTGAATCAGCAGTGGCAGCAGGAGGTCGGTAAAGACCCGCTGACTCCTCCGGCGGGCATCGACACGTCCCTCCAGCACCCTTTCAAAGGCGTCGACTTCGCCATCCGCGTCCCGAGGCTGGACTACTACGCGGCGGTGCGGGAGGGGACGAGCACCACCGTGCTGTATTCGGGACCGGGGCACTACCCCGGCACCGTTTGGCCAGGCGACGAGGGAACGGTCGGTGTCGCCGCCCACAACGTCTACTGGATCAACTTTCCCGAGCTGAAATCGCATGACGAGATCGACCTCCAGACTCGATACGGGACATTCAAGTACTGGGTCACCGGGAGCAAGATCGTCAACCCGGACGATAGGACTGTGCTGGTCTCGCATGCGCCGGGCTACAACCTGGTCCTGACGACGTGCTGGCCGCTTTGGGCCGGGGCGTTCGCCACTCAGCGATACATCATCTTCGCTGTCCAGTACGCCCCTCGAATCGGACCACAACCGAGGACGAGCTAGCCACCAGACTGGCGCTATCGGGGGCCTGCCTTTATCCCGAGCGTAGACGCGGAGGCCGATGGTGAACTTGTCAACTACGTAAGGTCACAGGGTGAGCCGGAAAGGCACCCGCAAGGATCCGCGGCAGCAGGCGGCCGCGGCAACGACTGATCGATGGTTGGTTTACGGCACCATCCCGCTTCGCGTCTTTCTGGGCCTCACTTTCGTTTATGCGGGGCTGCAGAAAATCGCGGACGCCGGCTTCCTGGATCCTGCAGGCGCAACCTACATCGGAGCGCAGCTTCAGGGCTTTACCGCAACGTCGCCCATCGGCTTCCTTATCCAATGGCTGGCCTTGCCGTTTCCCCAGCTGACCGGCCTCGCGGTCATCGGTGCCGAGCTTGCGATTGGAACCCTCGTCCTGCTCGGGCTGGCCACTCGCTGGGCCGCGGCCGCGGGTGCTCTGATCAACTTCACCTTCTTCCTGACGGCCAGCTGGGCGGTCCAGCCGTACTTCCTCGGCTCCGACAGCATCTATACAGTTGCGTGGATCACGCTGGCGCTCGTCGGCGATCAGGGAGTGCTTACTGCACAGCGGATCGTCGCGCCTCAACGAGCTGGCGCCCCGAAAACGGCCATAGGGCCCGACCTTGCCCGTCGGCGGCTGCTGGTCCAGCTTGGCAGCGCAGCCGCTGCGGTGGTGTGGGTGCTGGCGCTACTTCCCCGCACCCGACATGTCGGCGCCAGCGAGCCGACCGGGACAGGACCCAGCCCCTCGACGAGTCCCTCAGCGTCGCCAACGCCTGTCGCATCGCCCACCGGTACCAAGGTGGGCACCCTTGCGCAACTTCGATCCAAAGGCAGCCTGACTTTCACAGACCCGACAAGCGGCGACCCGGCGGTGGCGATCTCGCTGGCCGGGGGCAGCATCGTCGCGTTCGACACCGTGTGCACGCATGCCGGCTGTCCCGTCAACTACGACTCAGGCCAACACCTTTTGGTTTGCCCGTGCCATGGGGCGGAGTTTGATCCCGCGCGCGAAGCCGCCGTGGTCGCAGGCCCTGCGCCGACCCCGCTCGCGCCAATCAAGGTCCAGATCGGTGCGGACGGCGGCATCTACGCCGTCTGATTTAGTGTCGCCAAACTCAGGACTTGGTGCCGGCGCCGGCAGCTGGGCCTGCACCTAGCCTCGGAGACCACTACCTATCCACCTCAGTGAGCTGTTGGCCCGATCCTGAACCGGTAACGATTTGCGCCGCCTGCGCATATTAGGTGCATGCGGAATCGTCAACGAGCCGGGCGTTCTTGATCATTGCCGGAGCGAGCCCGGCTGACCTCGCCTTCGATGATGAGGCGGCCTTCGCCAGCTCGATCGAGCCCCTCCTGCCTATCGCTTTCCGTCTTGCTACCGGGATGCTGCGAAACCGGGATGACGCTGAGGACGCGGTCCAGGAGGCGGCCTTGAAAGCGTGGCGAAAACGCTCCACGTTTCACGCTGGCGCCGAACCGCGACCCTGGTTCCTGGCCATAGTTGCGAACGAATGCCGGATGGCTCGGCGCCGCCGAGCCTGGCTCTTGTTTGACCGCCTGGGAGCCGACGACGCGCAGCGTGCATCCGGCACGGATGCTGACGAAGCCGAGCAGCTGCGTTCGGCGCTCGGTCGAGTTGATGGCAAGACTCGGCTGCTACTCGTCCTGCGCTTCTACCTCGACCTCTCCAATGAAGAGGTCGGACGCATTCTGGGCATTTCGGCCGCAACGGCTCGGGTTCGGGTGCACCGTGCTCTCAAGCGACTGCGTCCCGTGATCGAAGTTTCTGAAGGAGCTGGGTAATGGACGAATCTCGCTTTCGGGCTCTGATGCACGTCGCGATCGGAGACGACCCCATGCAGCCATGGCTTGCGACCGCGGTGCGGAGCCGGCTGGCCGAGCCTCCCCGTGGGCAAATCGCCCGGCCCATGGCCGCCGTGGCCGTGATCCTGGTGGCGGCCGTGGTCGTGGCAGGCCTGGTGTTGCCGCAGGTGCTCGCCAACCGACATGTGCCGAACACGGGCCCACGAGTGCTGCCGGCCGCAACTCCAAGCGCGACCCCAGCTGCGGCCCTGATCGATCCGACCAACTGCCGGCTCCCGGTAACCGTGGAGCGGGGAGCAGGCCCTCCGTCTCAGGTCGCAACCCAGGTGGGATTTGTCAACACGCGAACCGGAAGCTACACACGGGATGCGAATCCATCAGTGGTTCGACTCCCGGGCGGCGGCATGCAAGGGACGATGTTCTACAGCAGCGCTGTTCAGCGTTGGCTGCCGACGAATCCCACCCAGGTCGCACCGGATGGCCGCTCATACGCGTGGATCCAGAGCTTGCCCATCGGCGCGGTGTACTCGAGATATAAGGCGTCCAAGCTGCACATTTACGACCTGGTTAGCTCGGTGGATCAAGCGATATTCACCTATCGCGGCGCAATGAGTATCTGGCGATGGGATGCGGCGGGGATTCATGCCATTGTCGGGCAGGTGAACGCCGACGCTCCCCCTCAGACGTGGCGGCTGGTGGATCCTGCGACCGGGGCGCTGACTCGGGACACCATCAGCCCGGTCATGTCCTTCCCACCTTTCAAGCCGCTACCGGGCGACCGTCACGACAGCAGCTTCACGAGCCCAGGAATGACCGCGGATGGCCACACCATCTGGTGGACCGACAATCTTGACAATCCCGGCGCCTCCGACTGGGTGTTTTACGAGACCACGCCGGGTCATCGGGTCTACCTCTACCGCGGAGTTGAGGGCGCCGCCACGAGCTTTGATCCCGAGCTCGCGCTGGTCGATTCGACTGGCATCTGGTTCTCCGACGCCGACTATGTCTTGAACCTCAAACCCGCGCTGTGGCATTGGCAAGTCGGAGGAGGCCTCAGAAAATATCGGTTGTCCGGGCTGCCGTCGCTGTTCAGCGGCAGCAACGCATACATCCTGGTCAGGCCCGCAGGACCCTGCTTTTGATCCACTTAGCCCACCCTCGGTGTTGCAAATGGTGAGTCCGATGTGGTATATAATTAAGGTTGAGCACGCCCCACGACAAGCTCAAGGAAGGGATGCGGTGGATGTGGTCGCTGGGCGACTATCCACTTCTAGCGGAGGTGCTCGAACCCCACGCCGAAGCGCTCGCTGAAGCATGCAGGCTGAGTTCCGGGTCCGTTGTCCTTGATGTAGCCGCAGGCAATGGCAACTTCGCCCTGGCTGCGGCTCGGCGCGGCGCGATCGTCACCGCTTCTGACCTGACCCCGCGCATGGTCGACCTTGGCCGCGCTCGCTGCGCAGCCGCGCGAGAACCAATCGAGTGGACCGAGGCCGACGCGGAGCGGCTGCCCTTCTCGGATGACGCCTTCGATGTCGTCGGGTCGGTCTTCGGCGCGATGTTCGCGCCTCGCCCCGAGCTCGTGGCGTCGCAGCTGTTCCGCGTGGTGAAACCGGGTGGCCTCGTGGCGATGGCCAACTACAGCCCAGGTGGCTTCCTCGGGCGGGTGAGCGAAACGATGGCGTCCTTCTCGGCTCGCCCATCGATCGACATCCCCTCTCCGTTTCTCTGGGGCGACGAGCGCGAGCTCCGCAGACGCTTCGCTGGGCTGGCGAGCTCGATCGAGGTCGTGAGCCGCCGGCTCGCATTCGAATCCAGCTCCGTTGACCGTTTCCTCAAATTCTGGGAAACCACCAACGGGCCTCACAACGCGTTGAAGGCGATGCTGCCGCCTGATGAGTATCAGAAGGTGGTGACTGCTTGGATCGCCCTGGTCAGTGAGTTGAACGAATCGATCGACGGCGGCGTAAGGCTTAGCTCGCCGTACATCCTGGTGCTTGCCAGAAAACACAACACTGGGTAGCGATCGTGTCAGGTTCTCGAGCACGCACCGCCTCGAAAAGGTTGATCATCTAACCAGTTCATAATCAGGAGGGGCTGCTGTGACCTTCTTGCCGACCCTTCAAGGCCACGCATTGGGGACTGTGCGATTGACTAGGATTCTGATCGTTGACGATGACCCTAGCATTCGTTTTGTTGAGAGGTTGATCCTCGAGCACGAGGGGTTTGAGGTAATCGAGGCGGCTCACGGTCAAGCGGCGCTCGACCTGTTGCGGACCGACCCGCTCCCGGACCTCGTCGTGACCGACTTGATGATGCCAGTTGTCTCTGGGATGGAATTGATCAAAAGGCTTCGAGGGGACCTCCGGACCCAAGCGCTTCCGATCGTGGTCGTCTCGGGCAACCCGGAACACGCGCGTACATTTAGGGCGTCAGGGCTTGTGAGCGCAATCATTAACAAGCCATTCGATGCCGTCGAGCTCGCGAAAGGCGTTCGAGCTGTCGTCAGCAACACCACGAATGAACAACCCAGAGGGGGTCGAGCGTGAAGAGGCTTAGTACCGGGATTTCTGGGCTCAACACCGTCCTCGGCGGCGGTTTGCCGGTCGGCGCACTCATTATGCTGGCCGGCTCGCCCGGCACGGGCAAGACCATTTTGGCTCAACAGATCTGCTTCAGCAGCGGCACCGCCGAACACAAAGCCATTTACTACTCGACCATTTCAGAGCCACCGGACAAGTTCGTCGCCCACGTCGGAGCCTTCGATTTCTTTGACCGTAGCGCTCTCGGGGATAGAGTCGAGTTCATCAACCTCGGGGACTTGCTGCTTTCGAACCAGGACGGCTTGGCGTCGATGATGAATGAGATCGTCCGTAAATGCGTGGAAGAGAAGCCGGCGGTCATCGTCGTTGACAGCGCGAAGGCGCTCCGTGACTTCAGTGACGACAGTCGATCGCTGCGTGCTGCCGTATATCAACTGGCGGCGCGCATTGCGATCACTGACACCACGCTGCTGTTTGTCGGCGAATACAGCTCAGATGAGCTCGAGTCAGCGCCCGAGTTGTCTCTAGCGGATGGCATCCTCGAATTGGTCTATGAAGCTCACGAGCCAATGGACCGACGGTGGCTTCGTGTCCGCAAGCTGCGCGCCTCCAAGCATCTGTCCGGCAAGCACTCCATCACCATCGGCACGGCCGGAATCAAATTGTTCGTGCGCGCCGAAACCATCGATCAATCGCTCCAATCCGTGTCGGAGCCCAAAGGCCGAATTTCCACCGGCGTGCCAGGCATTGACGAGATGACCCGAGGTGGACTTCCAGTTGGAGGTTCGACGCTCGTCCTGGGACCGTCGGGTTGTGGAAAAACGGCTCTTGCGCTGCGATTCATCGTCCAGGGGTTGGAGAATGGCGAGCGCGGTCTCTACGTCACCTTCCAGGAGAATCCCAAACAGCTGATCAACAAGGCGGCCGGCTTTGGCTGGGATCTCAAGCCGTATGTCGAGTCTGGCCAGCTCACGATCTTCAACGTCGTCGGGGGCGCGCTCGATCTCGATTTCATCGCGCATGTGGTTCGAGAAGAGATCGAGAAGGGAGCTCTCCACCGAATGGTGATCGACAGCCTGGCCGAGATGGTGGTCGCGGCACGCGAATCTGAACGCTTCTCTTTCTTTGCCCTCTCGCTGTTGGGTTCGCTGCGTGCAGCAGGGGTGTCGGTACTGACCACCAGCGAGACCAGCAGCCTGGGTCCGACCCCCGAGCTGATCGGCGGCCTTTCATTTCTCTACCACAATGTGGTGCTGCTGCGATACATCGAGCAGGCGTCAGAGGTGGGTCGGGCCGTGGCCATTCTCAAGATGCGCAACAGCGACCATGAAAAGGGCCTGTGGACCTTCGCGATCACCGGAAGTGGTTTTGAAGTTGGGGCCAAGCTCGAAGGTGTGACCGGCCTCCTGGGCTGGAGCGCACTACGTGACAACGAAAGCCTCGAAGGCGTCGAAGTTCGCAGCCGGGAAACGCAACCTCGAAGGACGCGTGGCAGACGATGACTGGGCGCTGTCGGGTCGGACTCGGCTAGCCAGCGATACCTAGTCAACGGCCGCGCGTTGCGAGTCAGCGCGTGCGTTGGGATGAACGATCAGAACGAGGAGGCGGGCCGCCTCGAAAGGATGCGAGAAGCTGTCAGTGACCTGTACGCGCGCAACCGCCAGCGCGGACACGCGGCCTGGTGTGACCGGGACTTCGACTTCGTCTGTCCATCTAAGACGACCTACCCCTTCCAGTGGTTTTGGGACTCATGCTTCCATGCCATCGTCCTCAGCCACCTCGACCCTGTACGAGCTGAGTCCGAGCTGACCAGCCTGCTCGCCAACCAGCAGCCTGACGGGCTGGTGCCCCATGTCACGTTCTGGCAGCGAGAGGAGTTCGAGGTACGGCTGGCCGACTACTCGATCGCCTACCGCACGCCTTACTTTTCCGATTGCATGCAGCCGCCCGTGCTGGCTGAGGCGATCGCGGCCGTGGCGGCCCGCGGTCGTGGAGCACTGTTTTTGCGGGAGGTGCTGCCGGCGGCCCGTCGCTACTTTGACTGGCTGCACGACGTGCGCGACCCGGACGGCGACGGACTCATCGCCGTTCTCCAGGCCGACGAGACGGGGCTCGATGAGTCGCCGAAGTTCGACGAGTACCTGGGCGTTTCGGGTGATGACCGACCCGATTACGACGCCGCCTGGCACAGCGTGGCTGACCCGTACGCAGAAGTCGGCCGCGATCCCGCGCGCATGTTCGCTCTCGACCGCTTCATCGATGAGGACGTGATGGTCAACACCATCTACGCAGAAAACCAGCGCGTGCTGAGTGAGCTCCTCGCGCAGATCGAGGACACAGCAGGTGCTGCAGAATTCGCCGCCCGCGCTGTCCGGACGCGTGAAGCGCTCGTGGCGAAATGTTGGGATCCGGATGCCGGCCTTTTCTGGGACCTGGCGGGCCTGGCCGAAAGGCCACTGCGAACAAGCACCTTTACCAGCCTCTTACCTCTTCTCCTGCCTGACCTTCCAGAGCCGATCGCCGGCCGCCTCGTCGGTCAGCTCGAAGACCCGAGTGCGTACCGGACACCGTGGCCGATCCCTACCGTCTCCCGACGCGAGGCGGCTTTCCGCCCAGGGGCGATTGGCGAGCACCTACTCTGGCGCGGAGCGGCTTGGGTCAACGTCAACTGGTACCTGTGCCGTGGACTGCGCCGACACGGCCAGGCCGGCGTTGCACGGCGCATTGAGGACTCGACGGCGGCGATGGTGGAGCGCTGGGGCTTTCGCGAGTACTACGACACCCTCTCTGGCGAAGGCCACGGCGCGCCTGATTTCAGCTGGACAGCGCTGATTCTCGACTTGCTGGAGACACGGGCGGCCGAGGCCTAGTCGGCGGCGATTCGAGCTCAGCGTGCCTCAGCGTGAGATGCGGCTGTACCGCCGTACGCAGAAGGGCGCGGTGATAGCGACGATCAAGATTGCCAGTCCGATCGTAGTAACGACAGGGTGATCCAGAGACCAAACGCCTGGCGGCGGGGGCCCGATGCTGTTACCAAACAGCTGCCGGCCGGCAGTGACAAGCGCCGAAATTGGATTCCAGTTGGCGAACACCCTCAACCAAGCCGGCATGTTCGCAGGGTCGACGAACACATTCGAGATGAACCCGAACAAGAAGGTGGGAATCCCGATGATCACGTCAGCCGCCTGCGCAGATCGTGCCAAGAGGCCGACCAGGATCCCTAGCCAGATCATCGCGAAGCCGTAGAGCTCATACAGCCCAAAGGCCAGGGTCGCGTTGCCCAGGCCGCCTGTCGGGCGCCAGCCGACGGCCAGAGCGCACAGGATCATCACCACCATCGCTGGAATTCCAAGCAGGAGGCTGGATACGGCGCGGCCGATAACGATGGCCGAGCGAGCAATTGGCAAAGTCTTGAAACGGTCGATGACACCCTCACTCATGTCAGTGGCGATCCCGACCGCGACGCTGTTGGAGCCGAAAAGTATGGCTTGGGAGAAAAGGCCCGGCATCAGATAGGAGCGATAGTCCCCGCCCGGAATCTTGATCGAGTCGCCAAAGACATAGCCAAAGAGGACCACGAAGATGATCGGAAACAGGACGCTGCCGAAGATCACGTCCGGCTGCCGCACCCCTCGCTTCAAATAACGGAGAGTGGCGGTGTAGGCGTCAACCACGCTCTGGGGAAACCGGATCGCCGGGGCTACGGCCTGCCGGCTCAAGCGCCTTTCTCGGCTGTCAAGGCGGCACCGTCTGAGTTGCCGGTGACTGTGTTGAACACCTCATCCAGGCTTGGATGCTCCAGGCCGACCTCATAGATTGGCAGTCCGACGCGCTCGAGCTGCGCCACCACTTCGCTGAGGGTGGCCAGGCCGTTGGAGGCGGGCATGCTGACCGACAGCCCATGGATTTCGGCTTGGTCGCCGAGCAGGCTTCGCACC
>DATCPU010000281.1:0-8963 GCA_036569925.1 Candidatus Dormiibacterota bacterium | reverse complement strand
GTCTGGTTCTTTCTCATTGATAGATAAGGGGCGCCAGGCGCCCCTCACCAATTGGGGGAGTAGGGTCGAGTAAAACGATCAGGCCGGGGGCTTGGGCTGGTCCGCGCTTGGCCCTCCGCTGAGCATCTCACGCGACCGGATGTACTCCTCGGCGCTGATCTCGCCCATCGCGAAGCGCCGAGCCAGGATGTCCATTGGGGATTCGACAGAAGCCGGAGCGCTGCCCATGAATGTCGTGCGCGGCATCGCCCGAACCGCCCAGATGATAAGCAGGACGATGCCGACCAGGATCGCCATCCAGGAAATTCCACCGAGGATCGCGATGATCAAGCCAAGCAAGCTCGGCGCGTGTGGCGCGAAGATCAATGCGAGCCTCCCGAGACCACGATTCCAGGACCTCTTCCCGTGATCCCGGGCCGAGGGCCCTGGGTGAAACCGTCGTCATTCTCGGAGGCCGGCTGGCCCCCGCCGGTCGTGACTGTGCCCGTCTGCCCTGAGGTGGCGCCGGGGATGGTGGCGGCGCTGACCCACGCGATCATAGCGACGGCGGCCGCCGACGCGAGAGCGACCGCGATCGTCAGGTCGCGCAGCTTCTGGACCGCTGTGTCGCGAACCATTGCCATCTCGGATTGCCGCCTCACAGTGGGCACGTAACGATCATCCCCTAACCACCTGTACGACGCCTGAGAGCAACCTTGGAATCCCCTCAGAGAATCTCACGGGCCGGCTGGGCGAGGGGCAGCTCAACCTCAAAGGTGGCGCCGCCGCCATCGGTTTGCCTGACCTTGACCTGTCCGCCGTGGGCGATTACCACCGCGCTGACGATGGACAGGCCGAGGCCGGCGCCGCCGCTGTCGCGGCTGCGACTCGGGTCGGCACGATAAAACGGCTCGAAGATGCGCTCGACATCCCCCTCGGCCAGCCCTGGGCCGTGGTCGGCTACGGACATGCGCCCAAGGCCGTCGTCGGTCGCAACGGCGACCTCGATCGGCGTCTGCTGCGGCGTGTGGACCAGCGCGTTGCGCATGAGATTGCCCATTACCTGGCGCAGGCGCGTGTCATCGCCAGTGACAACGACTGGACCGTTGGCGCTGAGGCTGATCTCGCGCTGTGGAGCGACCACCCGCGCGTCGGCCACTGCGTCGTTGGCGATCGTCCGAAGATCCACTGCTGTTCTGTCCAGTGGGCGGCCCTGGTCGAGGCGAGCCAGGACGAGGAGATCGTCGACGAGCCCGGTCATGCGGATCGCTTCCTGCTCGATGCGGCGCCGCGCCGACTCGGAATCGGCAGGGGATTCCGCCGCGCCACGGCGCAACATCTCTGCGTAGCCGCGAATCGAAGTCAGCGGAGTCCGCAGCTCGTGCGATGCGTCCGCGATCACGCGGCGCAACCTGTCGTTTGACGCCGTGCGTTCCGCGAACGCGACCTCGATCTGGCTGAGCATTCCGTTTAGCGCAAGTCCAAGGCGGCCGATCTCTGTCGTCGATGTCGCCGGCTCGACGCGCCTGGTCAGATCACCTGCAGCGATATCCGCCGCCACTGTCCCCATGCGCCGAAGCGGGCGAAGGCCAATTCTGATTGTGAACAGGGCGAGGACCGCGGTAGCGGCGACGACCCCAATGCTGATCAGCGCCTCCAGCAGCGCGAGCCCTCCGAGGGTGGATTGGGCTTCCGTCAATGGAATCGCGACCACGATGAAGTTGTCCTGGAGCTGATCTTCGGGCCAATCAATGATGCGGAACTGAGACACCCCGTTGGTTCCGGCCACTGTCATTTGCGCGGCGCCGGTGTCGTTGCCGACATTGGGCAATGCTTTCGGGAGCAACGGCAGAGGAATGTTGGCTGGGGCAGGCCCAAGAAAGAATGCTTTGCCAATGACCACGGTGCCGTCTGGGCTGACCTCCTCGAACACGGTCCCCGGAGGAAATTGAGTCGCGGAGCCAGGGCCGCCACGTCCCTGTTGACCGGTGAGTACGCTAACTACTAGTTGGCGGCCGGACGGGCTACTGGCGACTGACGCGAGCTGGTCATCAATCCGCCCGACCAGGAAATTCTTGAGCGCTGCGTACGTGGCAATGTCCGAGATGAGCAAACCGATCACCACCAGCGAGATGACACCGATCAGAAGTCGCCCCCGGAGGGACAGGGTCATGTTCTCGGAGCGCGCAGCACGTAGCCGACGCCGCGGACTGTTTGCAACAGCGGCGGCTCGAACTTGTCGACCTTGCGTCGCAGGTAGCTGATGTAGGTCTCGAGCACGCTCGCGTCCCCGCCGAAGTCGTAATGCCACACGTGGTCGAGGATCTGGCTCCGGGTCAAAACGCGGCCGGCATTGACGAGCAGGTAGCGCAGGAGCCGGTATTCGGTGTTGGTCAGGTCGACGACATGGCCGCTCCGCCTCACCTCGTGGCCCTCGTCGTCCATCTCGAGGTCGGCCAGGGTCAGCTTGCCGTCCTGCGGCTCGCTGGCGCCATGCCTTCTGAGCACGACTCGGACCCGAGCCACGAGCTCCTCGACGCTGAAAGGCTTGGTCACGTAGTCGTCGCCACCCACCGTCAGCCCGTGGACCTTGTCATCCGTCGCGTCCTTGGCGGTCAGGAAGATGATCGGGACCTTGTGGCCGGTGGCGTTCAAACGCTTGAGCACCTCGAGACCGTCGATGTCGGGGAGCATCACGTCGAGGATGACGAGCGCTGGGGAGAATTGGCTGACCGCTGTCACCGCTCCGCGCCCCGTCGCCGCCGTCTTGACGCTGAACCCTTCGTAGCGCAGGGCCATGGACACCAGCTCGGTGATGTTCGGCTCGTCGTCGACAACGAGGACTCGTGCGCCTTCCCCGTCCTTGTTCACGGTGCTTAATGCTGCCCCCATTGCCTGTGAGTTTGCTGGGAAATCAGTGAGGACTAGCTTGGTTTTGGCCATCCGGACATCCGGTGGACCGTTCCTGTTCGGTCCACCAGGCGTGCCGGCAGCCGGGCCGCTTGGAGCCAAGGGATGGCGGCCTCCCCCATCACGATGGCAGCCGTCGAGGCGATATTGGCGTCGACGCAGGACCCGGCGACGACGGTAGCCGTCCGCCACGGTCCGAGGCTGGGAAGGCCGGTGGCCGGGTCGATGATGTGGTGGAGCTCGACGCCCCCGCGAGTCCACTTGCGGACTGTCGTGCTCGACGTCGCGATGCCGCCGGACTTAACGCTGATGGTCTCCTCAAGCTCATCAATCGGCGCAGAGCTGTCCTCGCTCGCCTGGATGAGCCACCCTTCGGCCGGCGGATCGCCGGCGACTGAGATATCGCCGCCCAGGCTGACAAGAACGCCGCCACGAGCGACCACTGACAGCGCGGCTGCTGCCGCCAGGTCGGAGGTGAGCGCCTTTGCCGTGGCGCCGAGATCGAGGTCGACGCCCTGGGGCAGTCGCACGGTTCGCGCGGCTTCGTCGAAGACGATCGCCTGCCAGCCGGGAATGCGGCTTACGACGAGGTCGATGGCGATGCCGTCGGCCGGCACGGCCGCGAAGTCGGAGTTGTAGCCCGCGAGCTTGACCGCCGATCCGACAGTCGGATCGACCGCGCCACCCGTCAGCCGCGCGCCGCGAAGGGCCGCAGCGATCAGCTTTGTCAGGAGGGCGCTGACCACGACGTCGCGACCCGGTGTCGCATTGAGCCGGCTAAGTTCGCTGTCCTCACGAAAACGGTTGGCGGCAAGATCAACTGCTCGGACGACCTTGTCGACAGCTGACTTGGCAGCAGCGAGATCCGGCTCGTGCGTGACGATCACGCGCAGCGTGCCGCCCAGCGCGCGGTCGTCGGCGATGGCAACCGCGGTCCTCGGTTCGCTCAACTTCTCATGGCGCTGGAGGGAGGGGGGGCCGGCGCTCGACGCGCCTCAACGCCAGCGCGAGCACTGGGCAGCTGTCGACAGCCTTCTGTGCATGGGGCGCCAGGGAAGCCGGAATCGGGCCTGGCGAGATGATCGGGTAACCCCAGTCGTCAAGTGAGATCCGCTCAGGAAAAAGCTCCGCGCACAACCGGCTGCCATCACATTTGGTCCTGTCGATCCAGAGCTCGGTCTGCGCCACTTCAGGAAGCCCGCCGGCCGCGGGCGCCGGCTGCGGCTGCGAACTCCGACTCGAAGACGTTCAGCGCTGACTGCAGAAATGCGACAGCACCATCCGGGTGGCGGCATGCGCCGCGCCCTTTGACCATGGCGGTCCATCTGTGCAGCTGAGGCAGGTCCCCATGGTCCGCCTGGCGCGCCGCGATGCGGGTGGTCGCTGCGGAAAGGCTTTTCAGTCCGAAGAAGCACGGCCCGCATTGAGCTGCGCTCTCGTTCGCCAGGTGCTGCATGATGCGCGCCGAAACATCGAGAGGATCGGCCGACTCGTCAAGGACGCTGACGACACCGCATCCGAGCGAACCACCCGCTGCGCGCAGGCCGCTTGGATCAAGGATCACCGATCCTGCTTGGTCGGCGCTGATCCAGCCTCCGAAATAGCCGCCGAGCAGCACGGCACGCGCCTTTCCGCTCGCGCCGCCGGCCAGGGCCAGCACCTCGTCGACGCTGCAGCCTGACGACACCTCGATGACTCCAGCCTTCGCCACCGCGCCGCTGACAGTTAAGAGAATGGTGCCGGCTGCGTCGTGCCGGCCGAGGGATTGGAACCAGGCATCGCCGAAGCGTGCGATCAAGGCCGCGTGGGCGAGGCTCTCCACGTTTTGCACCAGGGTCGGCCGCCCGTCCACCCCTCGCTCGAAGGGTCGGGGCGGAACCGCCACGGGAGCTGCCACCCCCGAGTTGACGAAGTTGACGGCGGCTGTTTCCTCGCCGGCGACGTAGCTTGGCGGCGCTCCGAGAAGGGTCAACCGCGCGAGCTCGGCCACGGGCCGCTCGGCCAGCGCGCGAGTGACGGCCGCGGCGGCAGCGCCATGGGCCTCACCTATATAGAGGAGCGTTCGGCCGGCGCCGACCGCCTCCGCCGCGAGCAGCGCGCCGTCGATGACCAGATGAGGCCGCAGCGCCATCAGCGTCCGATCCTTGCGGCTTAGAGGCTCACCCTCAGCACCATTCGCGATCACCACAGCCGAGCCCCGGGCGCGGCTGGCGACCGATCGCCATTTGACCCCGACGGGAAAGGATGCGCCACCTCGCCCGACCAGTCCGCTTCGGTCGAGGGTCTCGATGAGCGCGCGGTCGCCTCGCGGTCGGTGGCCGAGTCGCTTCGCGTGGTCGCGAAAGCTCTCCGCGCCGGCGGTGGCCGGCGGACCTGCGAACAGGCTGAGCAGCGTCACTTGATCACCTTCCTCGATACCCGCTCGCGGAACCTGGCTCGATCGACGGCGAGCGGGTCAGGCGACCTCAACAGCAGGCGCGCACCGACCGAAACCACCACCGCGGCGATGCAAACGACGTCGATGCCCAGCATCCATGCAGATAGGTTGTCAGTGCCTGTGCCGAAACCGTGGACGACGGCGATGGGCCATGAGGCGTAGGACAGCCAGTGGATTGCGCGCCACGCGTAGTGACCGATGAGCCCGCGAACGAGGCTGGTGATGGTGATCGCGATCAGCAGCTCAAATGCGATCACTCCGAGGCCGAGCCAGAAGGTCCGGTAGTAGGACGAGAACGGAATGATCGCTGCCAGCCACCCGAGATGGGTGAACGGGTCCACGACAGCGGTGACGATGTGCAGTGCAAGAAACGCCACCGCGGTCAGAGCGAGGTTGCGATGGAGGCCGGTGGTCAGGAACCGAGGCCAGCTCGGAACCTCGAATCGCAGCGAGGACAGCACGCCCAATACGACCACCGCGCTAAGCAGGATGAGGGAGACCGCTCCAGCGCCTCTGGTGGTGTACCAGAGGATCGTGTCGTTCATCGCAGGCGCGGCTACGAGCCGCCGGAGACCACGACGCCTGAGCCTGACGATGAGGTGACTGGTGTTGGGGAGGCCTGAACCTCAGTCGAGGCGGTGCCCGAGGTCGACGAGGTGTTACCTGTGCTCGTGGACGTGCTCGCGGTCGCCCCCGAGGAGACCGTGGCCGCTCCGGGGATGGTGTACGCGCTGACTGTGCCGAGGATGCCGACACCCGCAATGGCGCCAAACGCGAGGCCGGCGGTTAGACGGTTCAGCATCCTGGTCGCAGCGTCGCGAGTCCGGATTCTGTTGTCAGTCATCTTGTCGCTGTCCATGATCTCCACTGTGGCGCCCCGCAATTGATCCTTGCTGTGAGAAACGTGTGAGTTTGCTGAGAAGTAACGCTCCGGCTGGATCGGATCCCACAGCCGCCTGACAGTAAACTCTGGAACGTCGCCCTCGTAGCTCAGGGGATAGAGCAGGACGGTCCTAACGTCAAGGTCGGGGGTTCGATTCCCTCCGGGGGCACCAGCCAATTTTTAGCCGGCCGATGCGAAGCCGGGTGCCTTAGGGCTTCGGTGTTGTCTGGCCGACGAGCGGTGGCAGGTAAGGCATCGGATCGGTGACCGCGTCATTGACTCGAAGCTCGAAATGAACGTGGGGTCCTGTCGCCAAGCCGCTCATGCCTTCGAGCCCGATGCGGTGCCCGCGTGCCACGCGGTCGCCGACATTCACATCGGTCTCTGCCAGGTGCCCGTACAGCGTCATGATTCCGCCGCCGTGGGCGATGATCACGTAGTTTCCGTAGCCCACGTTGGTGTGGGCCACAGCCACCACGACGCCATCGGCTGCGGCGGTCACCGGGGTTCCGTATGCGGCCGCGATGTCAATACCCGTGTGGAAGTGAGGGTACGGTCCGAGCGGCGGCTCGAGGAGCAACTCGCTCGGGCCGAAGGGTTGCGTGATCCATGCGCCGGCGACCGGCCACGAAAGCCTGAGGCCGGGGAGCGTGGTGCCCACAGGGAGGGTGCGCGTCACCATCGCGATGCCGGCTCCCACCTGGGCCTGATTCCAGGCTGCTTGATACGCCCTTTGGATCAGCTGCTGCTCCTGTTGCTCGAGCAGCGCGGCCAAAGCTGCGGTGACGTCGGGTGGCTGGTTGGTGAGGCCGGCCTTCGCTGCGGTGAGCTGTGCCATCAGAGCACCGAGCTGTGTGGTGATGTCGTTCTGCTGCGAGATGGCGGAGTTGAGGGCGGTCAGATTCGCGGTCAGCTGGGCGAGCACACCGTTCTCGGTGCTCAATGCCGCAAGGCGGGCGGTGTGGTCAGCCTGGAGCTTGGCCATGTCGGCTTGGAGCGTGGCCTCGAGGTCGTTCGCGCGCTGGCTCGCCACGATCAGATCTGCTGCGGCCACGAGCGCGTCATGCAGGTTGCCGGCTCGGGCCATCGCAACCAGCAGTGAGTCGGGCTGTCTCGAGATGGCTCGTGCGAGGGTCGCCAGCTGCGCCTGCTCCATGTCGATCAGGCTCTGCGTGTTTGAGATCTGGGTCTCCATCTGGGTTATCTGATCCTCCAGCGCGACGACCTTGGCTTCCTCGCTCGCGATGTGGGTATTGAGGTTCTGCTCGCTCGCGGCAGATTCCAGCAGGGCGATGCTCAACTGCTCCTGGCTCGTAAGCGCCCGAGCGACGTCGCCACCAAGACGTTTGCGCAACTTGTCGTAAGCAGCCTGGTTCGCATCGGGCGCCGGAGGGCAGCTCACGCGCGCGCTCGACGCTCCGAATACTCCCGGGCCTTGGCAGGTTGCGTAGCTCACTGCGATTCCGCCAGGTATCAGCAAACCGACGAGCGCGCAGAGTGCAATCAGCCGTCCGATGTTTCGCCTCACGCGCGGATCCGCCGGAATCCGAGCATGGCGGTCAGGGCGCCGAGTGCCAGACCGACCACCATGACCGCCGCAGCCACATAGCGCACGGAGTCCGGGCCGACGCCTGGCAGGATCAGGGAATAGATCGGCGACCCAAGGCCGGAGGCCAGAGTCCAGACGCCGAGCACCGCCGTGGCGGCCAGGGCCCCAGCCAGCGCGCCGGTGACCAGGCCCTCGGTGACAAAAGGTCCCCGCACCATCCATCCCCGCGCGCCGAGCAGGCGGGTCACAGTCACCTCGTTATGCCGCGCGGCGGCGATCGCCCGCATCGAGTTGGCCGCAACCGCGTAGGCCACCAACGCGAAGAGCAGCAGAAGCCCGGCGCCGATGCCGCCGACGACCAGGGCGATGTTGCGCAAGCGGTTATATGTGTCCGGGTCGTACGACGTGGGATAGGCGGCGTCCACCGCGGAGTCGCCAACCACCTCGGCCGCTATCGCCGCAACCTGTCCCACCTGCCGGGCCTGGACGTCGAGGCTGGCCGAGAACGGGTTGGAGCCGGTCAGGCCTGCCAGCGTGCCCAGCCCTGGCTTGCTTTGTGCCTCCTGAAGCGCCTGCTCGGCGCTGATCTCGGTCACCGTGCTCACGCGTGGGTCGGCTCGCAGCCGGCTTTCCAGGGCGGCGACCGCTGACGGCGACGCGTCCTTGGCGAGATAAACCCGGACAATCGAGGCCTGGCCGGCCTGCTGACTCGCCACAGTGGCAATCGAGATGCCGACCAACGCGAGCATTCCGCAAAGGACGAGCGTCATCGCCATCGAGCCCAGCGCCGGCGCCGTCAGCCGGAGGTCCCGCGCCCAGCTGCTCAAGCCGCTGAGAACCACCATGCGGAAGCTGTTATCCGCGAAAGCGATCAGCCGGCGCCAAAGCGGCAGTCGGACCTCTGTGAGGTGGCCGTTCGCCGCGCGGTTGGTCGTCGGAACGACGCGGCGCCAGAGCGAGAAGCTGAAATGCTTGCCGTTGGAGCGCGCCCGATCGCGGCTTATCAGCTGCTCTCCGCTCGGCAATCGCAGGACGCGGTGCGCGGCAAACGTGGGACGGTGGGTCGCGACGACGACCGCCGTGCCATTCGCCGCGGCTTCTTCGAGCAGGCGCATCACGATCTTCCCGTTGGCATCGTCGATCGATGCAAGTGGCTCGTCGGCGAGGAGCACTTTGGGCCGGCCGGAGAGCGCGCGGGCGACGGC
>DATCPU010000280.1:0-4922 GCA_036569925.1 Candidatus Dormiibacterota bacterium | reverse complement strand
CTCCTCTATATGGGTGGCAAAGAGCTCTGAGCCGTCGACCAGCTCCATTGCCATCTGAGTCCACTGGGCTCCTTGACCCGGGAAGAGGAAGACGGGGGCTCTGTCGGAGCTTGCTTTGCCACGGGTCAGGTTGGGGGACTCCTTGCCCTCGGCCAGGGCGCTCAGGGCATCTACCAGCTCTCCTCGCTCAGATCCCAGGGCCACTGCTCTCTCGTTGAACGTCGCCCTGGTGGTGGTGAGGGAGTAGGCGACGTCCTTGAGCTCTTGGTCTGGGTTGTCCTTTAGGTGGGTGACCAGGCGGCTTGCTGCCTCTTTCAGGGCGGGCTCGGTCTTGGCTGAGAGCGCCAGGGGGATCGGGGCCTGGCGCGGTCGTACTCCCAGCCGGGAAGCGCCCCCATCCACCCGCTCCTGACCAGGGGCCTCCGCGACCACCAGGTGGCAGTTCGTACCCCCCATCCCAAACGAGCTGACCCCCGCCACCAACGGGCGTTCGTCATCAGGCCACGCACCAAGGCTGTCCTGCACGCGCAGGCAAAAATCCTCGAGGGGAATCTTGGGGTTCGGCTCAGAGAAGTTGAGGCTCGCCGGAATCAGCCGTCGATCGATGGCGAGAATGGCCTTGATAAGCCCCGCTATACCTGCCGCGCCCTCCAGGTGACCGACATTGGTCTTGGCGGAGCCGACCGGCAGGGGGTCGTCCTTCGTCCGCTTGCTCCCCAGCACCGAGCCAAGCGCGGCGGCCTCGATCGGATCACCAACCACGGTCCCGCTTCCATGCAGCTCGACGTACTGGACTTCGGACCGCTTCACTCCCGACCGTGCGTACGCTCGACGCACGACGCTTTCCTGTGCTGACTGACTGGGCACGGTCAACCCATCGCTGGGGCCATCGTTGTTCACGGCGCTGCCACGGATCACGCAATAGATCCGATCGCCATCGGCTCTGGCTGCGGCAAACGGCTTCAGGACGACGACCCCTCCACCCTCTCCCCTCACGTAGCCATTGGCGCGAGCATCGAAGGTGAAGCAGCGTCCATCCGGCGAAAGCCCCCCGAAACGTGCCGCGCCAACGGCGCCCTGGGGGTCGATGTTGAGGTGCACACCGCCGGCGAGGGCAAAGTCCGCCTCGCCCCTGTGCAGGCTCTCGCAGGCAAGGTGCACCGCGACAAGAGAGGAGGACTGCGCCGCGTCCACCGTCATGCTCGGGCCGGTTAGGCCGAGCGCGTAGGAGACCCTGTTGGCAATGATGCTGCGATTCAGCCCGGTGACGGTGTGCCTTCCGATCAGGCCGGCACCCAGTCGATCAGAAAGATGGGAGTAGTCACTGGCAATAGCTCCGAGGAAGACGCCCGCTTGCTGCCCAGAGATGCTGCTCGGCACGACGCCAGCGTCTTCCAGCGCCTCCCAGCCAAGCTCGAGCACCAAACGCTGCTGGGGATCCATCGCCGCAGCCTCGCGCGGCGAAATGCCGAAGAACGTCGGATCGAACCGGTCGACCCGATCCAGGAAAGCGCCGAATCGAGCGCCGGGGTCGGCGTCTCCAAAACGCCGGCGCTGACGTCCTGCCAGCTCCCATCGCTCGCCGGGTATCTCACCGACCGCATGCTGTTCGCTCTCCAGAAGCCCCCAGAAGCCCTCTGGGCTGGGTGCTCGCGGGAGGCGACAGGACATGCCGACCACCGCGATCAGCGGATCGCTAGGCGAAGCCTCCGTCATACGGACGTTCCCGATGCGGATACTGCCGCGTCGAGCCGTACCGCATCCGCGCGCGTTTGATCCAACACAGACTTCATCCCCCTGCGAACATCGAAATCTCCCTGACCTGGCAAAGTTAAGGCGAAGGAACGCACCTTAGGGTGGGAGTGAGGAGTAGGTCAATTTAGTGCTGTGCCGGCTCAGCGTCACCCGTGGCGGCAGCAATTTCTCGGGCAGAGAGAACACCGGTATGTTGGGCGCTCGCTATGCACACGAGTCCACTTGGCGTCATTTTTGCCTACGCCCTCGCAACCGGTTTGCTGATGATCGACTACCCGATCATCGCCCGGATCTCCCAGCTGAACATGCGCGGCATGTCTGGTGACAAGGAGATGCGCCAAATTACCGCGACGCTTGCAATAACTGGACTTCTCGCGGGCACCGCCGCCAAGTTAGTGAGTGGCCTTGCCCTACCCGGGAACGCTTGGGCGTGGCTCTTGATCGGCATCCTGGTGATGTGTGGTGGTGCCGTACTTCGCTACTGGGCGATCGTCACCCTTGGTCGCTTCTTTCGCTTCGAGGTTATGGTTCAGGACGAGCACAAGGTGGTCACGGGCGGTCCGTATCGTTTTGTTCGCCATCCCTCCTATACCGGCATCCTCCTCATTCAGCTTGGCCTCGGAATTGCGCTCGGCAACTTCCTTTCCATCGCGATCTGCATGAGCGTTCCGGTGCTCGGTTTCCTCCCTCGCATCCAGCACGAGGAGACTGCGCTGGAGGATGGCCTTGGCGCCGAGTACCGAACTTACGCCGCCAGTACGAAGCGTCTGATTCCGGGCCTTTGGTGAGATAGGCCTCTGCCGCCGGCAGAGGCCCGTTTCCGACACACCTGCTCTTTGCTCGAGGAGCCGCCATCGCTTGGGAGGTTGTTCGTCACTACGTAGTGACGAGAACCCGCACCCCCACTGTCCAGTGCATATATTTAGCAGTGGCTACGAGCACGCGATGAACCACTGTGGCGCACAGGCGATATGTGCCCTGGACAAAGTGTCCTGCTCCACAGGTGGCGGCAACCGTTGCCCTTACCGCGACGCTTTGGGCCGGTCCTGTTTATCCCTGACCGGTGGAACAGCATGCGTGCCGCGCATACTGAAGCGCGACCGCGTAACGGATCGGCCCTGAGCCGTCAAAACCTAGAAGCTGGCGGGCACCATTGGTCAGATCCCAAGCATTGCCGCGGCTATATGGGCCGCGGTCGATCACCTGCGTGACGATCGAGTGGCCGTGATAGATGAACTTGACCGCGGTGCCACAGGGGAGGCTGCGGTGGGCGACGCCGACCGTACCCGGGCCAAGCAGCTGCCCGCAGGCAGTGTGGCGACCGTACAGACCGGGGCCGTACCAGGTGGCGCCGGCCCACTGCATCGGGGCGAAGGCGATTTCTCTGCCGCTCTGGGCTTCGGACGCGGCGACGGTCGAGGCCCCGCCGGTAGTCGCCTGGGCGGGCGCCGCAGACGCGACGAGCGCCGCCACGAGCAGCAGCAGGGGCGTCCAGAATTGGGTTTTCCGCCAGGGGCGGTTTGCGTTTGTCTTCATCGCTCTTTCGAACGCTTACGGGGTTAGCTGACGGGCTCGCGCTGAAAGAGCTGCGCTACGCGGCATAGGCCGGCGATTCGCCCCAACTTGTGGGTCCCCCGCTCCCCGCGATATGTGGCGGAGATTCAGCGGAAGTTGGCGGCACGTTAGCAAACGCTAAGACAGGAAATTGTGAAGAGATTGGAAAGGCCCCCTTTCGGGGGCCTTTCCGTAGCGGGCCTGTAAGCCGGATCCTGTCGTGAGCGGCCATCTATCTCACCGGGACCGAAGCCCCGGGGGGCCGCCGAAGCGGCCCTGCGGCCTACCTGGATCTCGCCGGGCAGGGTCGACGATCCTGTTTGGCCTTGCACCGGGCGGGGTTTGCCTGGCCGCCGCGTCACCGCGGCGCCGGTGCGCTCTTACCGCACCATTTCACCTTTGCCTGTACGCAGCTCACGTGTGGCTGCGCCATCGGCCGTGTATTTCTGTGGCACTTTCCCGCGGGTTTCCCCGGGTGGGCGTTACCCACCGCCCTCGCCCTTTGGTGTCCGGACTTTCCTCGAGGGGTTTTCTCTCCCCCCGCGGTCGCTCGGCCCGCCCACCGATGCTACCGCCACGGGAGCGAGCTCGCGACAATTGCATCGAATATCCTGCGCGGATGCCGGTAGCCGTCGTCACGGGAGCGGGCGGTGGTCTCGGGCGCGCGATCGCCCTCGATCTCGCCAGCCGCGGCTACCTGATCCAGGCCACTGACATCGATGCCGACGCTGCGGCTGCGACCGCCGCCGAGATCGGTGCCGGCGCCAGCTCCTCGGAGCTCGACGTCACCGACCAGGAGGCTTGCCACGCGATCGCGACGGCCGCCGCAACCCGATCCGGCAGGCTCGATCTCTGGGTCAACAACGCCGGCGTGCTGGTAACCGGCCAGTCCTGGGAACAAGGCGAGGCGACGCGGAGAGCGATGCTCGACGTCAATGCGCTGGGGACGATGAACGGCACGGTTGCCGCCCTGGAAAAGATGCTGCCGGCTGGACGTGGCCACGTGATCAACGTGATCTCGCTGGCGGGACTGGTTGCAGCGCCGGGTGAGGTGAACTACTCGGCGAGCAAGCACGCGGCGATGGCCTTCACTCTCGGCACCCTCTTCGACCTGCGCCGATCCGGGGTAACCGGCGTGCAGCTCTCCGCCGTCTGCCCCGACGGCATCTGGACGCCGATGCTAGAGGACAAGCTCGACGACCCCGCGGCGGCCGGCTCCTTCTCTGGTCAGTTGCTCACCCCCGGCGAGGTCGCAACCGCGGTCGGCAAGCTGACCGAACGCCCGCGGCCGCTGCTCGTGCTGCCACGCTGGCGCGGTCCACTGCTGCGCCTCTTCGACCTCTTCCCCCGCCTTGCCCTGCGACTACTGCCGCTGGTGATGCGCGATGCCCGCCGCCGCCAGCGGCGCTACAAGAAGTTGATCGAGTCAGGAAAGTGGCCCTGACGAGATCCAGAAGTCGCCAGGCAAGGATGCAGGGAGGCCGAATAGCAGCGCTCATGAGTATCCGGTTCGCTCAGGCTGCGACGTCTGCGGTGATCTCGGCGTAGGTGCTCGGCGGGTGCGCCGCGCCGAGCCCGAGCAGCGTCTGGAAGGCGGCCATCGGGGTGCGGCG
>DATCPU010000279.1:0-2106 GCA_036569925.1 Candidatus Dormiibacterota bacterium | reverse complement strand
ATCCGACACGTTGCGCGACCGCCTGCAGACCAAGCGCGACATGAGCGTGCTCACCGCGCAGTCGCGTGCGTCCGCGACGATCATCACGGGCCTGCCAATCCTGCTGGCGCTCGGCCTCTATGTCTTCGTGCCCGGATATTTCGCACCGATGACCTCGACGTTTGTCGGATACGTCCTGCTCGGCATTGCCGGCCTGCTGATCCTGGTCGGCAATGTCCTCATCAACCGCATGACGTCGTTGCAGGCGTAGCGATGTTGCTGATCGCGGTGACGGCGGGAATCATCTGCGGAGTCATCGTGGCCGCATTCTTCATCGCGCTAGATCGCACACTTGCCGCGCAGGCGAACACGAGTGGGGTCTGGAACGCGCCGCCGGTCAACACGCCGCTGATCAAGCGGCTCGAGAACATGGCGCGGCCGCTGGCCAGCCGCCTTCCTGCCCTCGCGGCGGGCGAGCTGCGCCAGAAGCTGAGCCGCGCGGGTGATCCGGGCAGCCTGACCCCGGCAGGGTTCCAGGCCGTTCGTTATGGGCTCGCCGCCCTGCTGGCCATCGTGGGCCTGGCGCTCGGGCTCCTGGTGCACACCGACATCCCTCCCCTGCTGACGGCTGTCGCCAGCGGGATTGTCGCTGCGCTGCTCGGCTACTTCCTGCCGCTTCTCTGGTTGAACCAGAGGATCGCCGGTCGGCGCACGCAGATCCAGAGGTCTCTCGCAGAGGCCACCGACCTGCTGACGCTTGTGGTCGAGTCGGGCATGAGCCTCGACGAAGGGTTGCTGAGCATCACCGAGCGGTTCCACAACGCGCTGGGGGACGAGATCGGCAAGGTGCTGCGGGAGATCAGGTTGGGCCGGCCGAGGATGGCGGCGCTTGAGCACATGGCGGAGACGTGCGGAGTCGCGGACCTTCACCACCTGGTCGAGTCGATAGTGCAGTCCGACCAGATGGGCGTGCCGATCGCGCGCCTGCTGAGGGTGCAGGCGACAGAGATGAGGAGAAGGCAGCGGCAGACGGCGCAGGAGAGGGCCGCGCAGGCGTCGTCGCGCATGGTGTTCCCGATGGTGGGGTGCATCTTCCCGGTGCTGTGGATCGTGCTGCTGGGGCCCGCGATCATCCAGATCCTGAGCACCGTTCGCTAGGGCATGGCTAGTCGCACGACTCCGCGGGGTCTGCAGCAGTCGTTCAGCGATTTGGACAAGCCGCTTTATACGATCAGCGTGGCCGCGGAGATCCTGGAGACGCACCCGCGCACCTTGATGTTGTACGAGGACGCCATGCTGATGGAGCCACACCGGACGTCTACGAACCGGAGGCGGTACTCGCAGCGGGACATCAGCAAGGTGCAGGTGATCCAGTACCTGACGAGGGAGAAGGGGGTCACGCTGGCGGGAGTGCGGCACATCCTGAGCCTGTTCGATGTGATGAAAAAGCACAAGGTGGAGCCGCCCGCGAACCTTCGCGAGATATTTGATCGGTACTCGCAGATTAATTAGCAAAAACTGAGCCGGTCGCACGAGCACGGCCAAGGGCGTGGCACCACGCGTGGTGCGGGTCCAACACAAAGGCTGGGCAAAGGGTCCGGCGAGCGAAGCGATGCCGGGGCACCAAAAAAGTAACCGGCCGTCGGTGCGATCACTCCGCCGGAGGGTGGCACTACGCGTGGTGCGGGTCCAACACAAAGGCTGTGCGAATTGGGGCGGCGAGCGGAGCGATGCCGCGGCACCAAAAAGTAACCGGCCGTCGATGCGATCACTCCGCCGGAGTGTGGCACTGCGCGTGGTGCGGGTCCGACACAAAGGCTGTGCGAATTGGGGCGGCGAGCGGAGCGACGCCGGGAGTAAGTGACGTCGGAGTCATTGAGTCGCGTGGGACGGGCTGGGACGAGGAGTCGAGGGGTGGGCCTGGAGGGAAGGGCGGCGCGCCTGGAGTAAAGAGCGGGGGATCGGGGTTCACTGGCAGTCGGTGGTGGCAGTCCTAGAGTCACAGTGCGGTGCGGGAAAGAAATCTTTCGTGCACCAGCCAAATTCATGCGTTAACGTATTGACCTACGAACGTATGTTTGGTATGCTTCTCTCATGTTGGGGGAGGGGGGTACAGCCCTTGCCGAA
>DATCPU010000278.1:0-4277 GCA_036569925.1 Candidatus Dormiibacterota bacterium | reverse complement strand
GCTTCGCGGTATGGGGCTTGCGAGAAGCTTCAAGCCGCTTCTTCTCCTTCCAAGGAAGATCATCCTCAGGATCCGGCTCAGCCTCAGCAGCAGACGCCGCGGGTTTCTCAGCTTTCTCCTCAGCAGGAGCGTCAGCAGACTCAGCCTCAGGCGACTCGTCCTTCGGCTGTTCCTCAGGCTCCTCTGCCGTGGGTGGCGTGGAGGTGGGCTCCTCGTCCGTAGCCTGCGAGGAGGAGGAGTCCTCCTCCGCGACAGGACCCGCGGCCTGACCGCCCTCGTCCTGAGGAGCGTCCTGCTCAGTCGTCTCGTCTTTTTTCTGCTTGTCCTCGGTCATTTCCTCAGCTCTCGATCGACATCGATCCCGCGCTCCTTGGCCACGGTCAGCAACCGCGCAATGTCCCGTTTGGCGACGCTCAACCGGTGCGTGTTCTCCAACTCGCCGGTCGCATGCTTGAAGCGCAGGTTGAAAGACTCCTGCTTGGCGTCGATCAGCTTCGCCACCAGCTCGTCGTCTTTCAGGTTGTGGGCCTCGGAAGCCTTCATCAGCCTTCCGCCCCCTCACGCATCACGAATTTGGTCCTGATCGGAAGCTTGTGACCGGCCAGGCGCAACGCCTCGCGGGCGAGGTCCTCGGGGACGCCGGCCAGCTCGAACATCACCTTGCCGGGCTTGACCACCGCGACCCAACCCTCCGGGTTGCCCTTGCCCGATCCCATCCGCGTCTCGGCGGGCTTCTTCGTGTAGGGCTTGTCGGGGAAGATGTTGATCCAGACCTTGCCGCCACGTTTGATCTTGCGGGTCATCGCGATACGAGCGGCCTCGATCTGGCGGTTGGTGATCCAGCCGCGATCGAGCGCCTTGAGCCCGTACTCGCCGAAGGCGACGTGGCTGCCGCCCTTGGTGTAGCCGCGCATCCGGCCGCGCATCTGTTTGCGGTGCTTGACCCGTTTCGGCATCAACATCAGCGACCGCCTCCCCCGCCACGCCCGCCGCGGCCACGATCGCCGGGGCGGCCGCCGCGCTGCTGAACGCTCTGTGGCTCGCCGTCGGCGGGGACCTGGTCGGAGCGGAAGCCCTCGGGCATGACTTCGCCCTTGTTGATCCAGCATTTGACGCCGATCCGGCCCGCAGTGGTGCGCGCCTCGAAGAAGCCGTAGTCGATATTGGCGCGCAGGGTGTGCAGCGGCACCCGGCCGTCCGAGTAGCTTTCGGTCCGGGCCATCTCGGAGCCACCGAGGCGGCCGGACACCTGCAGCTTCACTCCCTTGGCGCCGGAGCGCATAGCCGAGGTCAGGGCGCGTTTCATCGCGCGCCTGAAGGCGACCCGGTTCTGCAACTGCTCGGCGATCGACTGGGCGACCAGTTTGGCGTCGAGCTCGGGGCGCTTCACCTCGCGGATGTTCACCTTGACCGGCTTGCCGGTCAGCTTGTGCAGCTCCTTGCGCAGGGCGTCGACTTCGCTGCCCGACTTGCCGATCACGATGCCGGGCCGAGCGGTGTGGATGTCGACGGAGACCTCGCCGCGGCGCTCGATCGTGATGCTCGAGAGGCCGGCGTGGGCGAGTTTGCCCTCGATGTGAGTGCGGATCTTCAGATCCTCCTCGAGCACGTCGGCAAAGCCCTTCTCGTCGAACCAGTTCGACTTCCAGTCGTGGATGTAGCCGACGCGAAAGCCGCCGGGATGGATCTTCTGTCCCATGGCCTAAATCTCCCCTTCCGGGCTCAAGGCCACCGCGATGTGGCTGGTTCGCTTGTTGATCGGGGTCGCCCGTCCCAGCGCGCGCGGCCGGAAGCGGCGCAGCGTCGGGCCTTCGTCGACGGTGATCTCCGCCACCCGCATCTCGTCGGCGACGAGGTCATGGTTGTTCTCAGCGTTGGCAGCAGCCGACTCGATCAGCTTGCCGATGTCCTCCGCCGCACCGCGCGGTGAGAACTGCAGCAGCGCCCGCGCCCGGTCGATATGCAGGCCGCGAACCTGATCGGCGATGAGACGTGCCTTGCGCGGCGCAACCCGCACATAGCGGGAGCTGGCGCGGACCACAATCGGCCCCGGCTTTGGCTTGGCTGCCTCTTTTTTCTTCGCCGGCTCTTTTTTGTCGGACGTTTTCGCAGAAGCTTTTTTGCCGGCTTTTTTCGCCGGGGCTTTTTTCTCCGCAGCTTTGGCTGCTTTTTTCGAGTCCGCCTTTTTGGCGGTGGTCGCCGCTTTTTTGCCGGTGGTTTTGGCCTCGGCTTTTTTCGGCGCCGCTTTTTTGGCTTTTTTCTCTTTTTTGTCGTCGGCCATCGCTATTCACCCTTGCCCGTGCCGGAATGGGCGCGGAAGGTCCGCGTCGGCGCGAACTCGCCGAGCTTGTGACCGACCATCGACTCCGAGATGAAGACCGGGACGTGCTTCTTGCCGTCGTGAACCGCGATCGTGTGGCCGACCATGTCGGGGAAGATCGTCGAGGTCCGCGACCAAGTTTTCACCATCTGCTTCTGGCCGGACTCGTTCATCGCCGAGATCCGCTTCATCAGTGCCGCTTCCACCCATGGCCCCTTCTTGGTCGAGCGTCCCATCAGCGATGACTCCTTTCGGCACAGTGCGCCTCAGCCGAGCGAAAACCAAACTGGGCGAGGACGCAGGGTGCAGCCTTTGCTGGTTGCAAAGGCAAACCCGAGGACGAAGATCCAGTGCCGGTTTGCAGCCGGCTGAGGTGTGCTGCGTTGGAAGGAGTCATCGCTAACGCTTCTTCTTTCCGCGGCGGCGGCCGCGCACGATGTAGCGATCGGACTGCTTGCCCTTCTTACGGGTGCGGTAGCCAAGCGTCGGCTTGCCCCATGGCGTCACGGGATGACCACCGGGCGTGTGGTGGGCCTCGCCGCCGCCGTGCGGATGGTCGACCGGATTCATCGCCACGCCGCGGCTCTGCGGGCGCTTGCCCTTGTGCCGGCTGCGGCCCGCCTTGCCGATCTTCATGTTCTGGTGCTCGGCGTTGGAAAGCTGGCCGACCGTCGCCCGGCACTCGGCGCGGACCATCCGCATCTCCGAGGAGGGCAGCCGCAAGGTCACCATCTCCCCCTCCTTCGCCACCAGCTGAATCGCCGTGCCCGCGGCACGACCCATCTTGCCGCCCTGGCCGGCAGTCAGCTCGACGTTGTGGACGATCGTGCCGGTCGGCATCTCACCCAGGCTCAGTGCGTGTCCCGGTTTGATGTCCGCTCCCTGGCCCGACTGAACCGTGTCCCCGGGCGCCAGCGCGGCGGGCGCGAGGATGTAGCTCTTCTCACCGTCGGCGTAGTGGATCAGCGCGATGTAGCAGCTGCGGTTGGGGTCGTACTCGATGCTGGCCACCTTGGCCGGCACGCCGTCCTTGAGGCGCTTGAAGTCGATCTTGCGGTAACGACGCTTTGCGCCGCCGCCGCGATGGCGCGCCGTGATGCGGCCGTTGACGTTGCGCCCCCCGGTCTTGCGCAGACCTTCGGTCAGCTTTGCCTCGGGCTCGGAAGCCGTCAGCTGCTCGCGCAATGGGTAGGTGGCGAAGCGGCGCCCCGGGCTGGTCGGTTTGGTTTTGCGGTTCGGCATCTCTCTCCCTACGCAGTCTCGGCGCCTTCGAACAGCTCGATCCGTTCGCCCGGCATTACCTGGACGATCGCCTTCTTCCAGCCGCGCGTCCGGCCTTTGCTCAGGTTGCGGCGCTTCGGCTTCGGCCGCACCTTGGAGGTCCGCACCTCAGCCACGCCGACGCTGAAGATCTCTTCGACCGCAGCGGCGATCTGCGTCTTGTGGGCGCTGTCGGCAACCCTGAAGGTGTACTTGCCTTCGGCGATCAGCGCGTAGCTCTTCTCTGAGACCACCGGGCGGACGATGATGTTGCGCGCGTCCATCAGGAAAGTTTCTCTTTCAAAGTCTCAAGCGCCTTTTCGGAGAGCACCAGGGAGGCCGCGCCGATCACGTCGGCGACGCCGATCGCGCCAACCTCGGCAACCGTGACCCGGGCGATGTTGCGAAAGCTCTTGACGGCGCCGGTCTCCTCAGCGTCGAGGACGATCAGGGTCGGGCGCTTCGCACCCCATTTATCCAGCGCCTGCGCGGCCGCTTTGGTCGACGGAGTATCGAATGCGGCGGGGTCGAGCACCGCGATGCTGCTCCGCTCGGCGTGGACCGAGAGGGCGGCGCGCATCGCCTTGCGGCGCGCTTTGCGGTTGACCTTGACCGTGTAGTGCCGCGGCTTGGGACCGAAGGTGACGCCGCCGCCGAAACGGCTGGAAACGCCGAGCGTGCCGGCGCGCGCACGGCC
>DATCPU010000277.1:0-1780 GCA_036569925.1 Candidatus Dormiibacterota bacterium | reverse complement strand
TGATATGTCAGCGATCGGTGGCAGGGCGCCTGCTGCCGGCTGGAGCTCGTGCCAGACGCCGGCGAGCGCAACTGCGATGGCCGCGGTGTCCACAGCAAGCTTTGCAGCGTCCGCCAGGTCGAGCCCTTGGCCGCTGTAAACCTGGGCCAATCGCGTTGCTCTCTTGGCGTCCCGGCTCGCGACTGCCACATCGGCTCCGGCCAGCCTGGCGGAGTGGGCGAGAGATGACCCCATTCGGCCGGCGCCCACGACCAGCACGACGCGTCCTCTCAGACTTGATTTCTCGGCAAGCCAGGCCACCGCCCTCTGCGCCAGGGTGCCGCTCGAGGCGGTCCGTCCAGCGCGTGCCCGGCGGCCGGCGGCTATAGCCGTCTCGAACAATCGCTGCAATCGGCCGTCCACGGATCGCGAGGCTCGCGCCTGGGCCAATGCCGCGCGCACCTGATGAAGGACCTCATCCTCTCCGACGATCGCGCTATCCAGGCCACTGGCGACCCGGATCAAATGCCGCACCGCCTGCCGGCCGGTTTCAATCCGCAGGGGGGCGCTCAGCTCCGGCCTGGCGCCGAACCCGTACAGCTCGACCCGGTGGCAGGTGCTCAGGAGGATCCAACCAGGGTGACCTTCGATTTGCCCGTCCACCGATCCTGCAAGCTGGGCACGCTCAGCCGCATCGGCATTGCCCGCTTGAACCGCCATCACCCAGGGCTCGTTGTCGGACATCAGCCCTTATCCGCATGGCCGCTGATCAGCGCCACCAACAGCTGGTCGGCTGCACCTTCAGCTTCCACCAGGAGCAGAGTCGCCTCCCGAGTATCGAGGCGTCGGCGCCGCGCGATGCTCGCGAGCTCGCCGACGAAAGCCCCTCGAAATCGAACGAAGGCCTCCACCGTCTCTGAAAGCGAAGCGCCCAAAGCAGCAGCCCGCTGCCCGTACTCGAAGGCCCAAGCTGTGGCCCGCTCCAACTTCTCAGGCGATCGCTGTGGACCTTCCTCATCGACGTGCTCCAAAAGAGTCGCGAGCAAGCGGTGACCTCGATCGCGGAGCTCGGCCCGTTGGGCGTCGGACAGGGCCGCGAGCCAGGGTGACGCGACGGGCTGGCCGACCGGTCTTGTCCGCTTGTAAACCCGTGCCACGCGCATGGCGGCAGCCCCGAGGCCGGCCAGTGGCGGCCGGCGAATCCGCGCCTGAGGCATGAGGGCCTCGACCACAGTGCGAGGGAAGCGCCGATGCCCACCCGGGGTCACGAACGCGGCGACGTCTCCATGGTCCGCCCAGCGCCGCAGAGTGGCCGGGGCGACGCCCAGCATGCGACTCGCCTCGCCGAGACTGAGCCAGGGGGAGCGCGGCGGACGGGTCAGCGTGCTCAACCACCAAATTATGGTGAAAACTATCTAAAGCTTGCAACGACCGCGTCTTCGCGGTGGGCACACACATGACGTCGTCGCGACGGTAGGAACGGGAAATTCTTGATCCCCTGCGGTCCGCTCTTAGAACTCCAAGAAGGGGTAAACCAAGTTCAATTCGATCCCCGGCGCGGGTACTGGCGGCTTCCATTTTCAACCGTCAGGGTGTCGGTCAAGGTGTCAATGATGCCGGTGTAACACCTAGGGTACGGGCGAACCACAATATATAGGGGTCATTCAGGTGCACAGACACAACATGTGGTGCTCGCGCAGGGAATCGAACCCTGAACCTTGGGATTAAGAGACTCCCGACAGATCGTGTCAGGGCAGCTCAGGGAGTGTCAGTACGTCTCTCCCGTATTCGGGTTATGACG
>DATCPU010000276.1:0-9789 GCA_036569925.1 Candidatus Dormiibacterota bacterium | reverse complement strand
GGTGCCATGTACGCATCTTTTGCATGCATTGGCTCACTCGTTGCGCTGGAGCTGCGAAACGGAGCCGAATTGAGCGTTTGGTCTCGAATTGTGGTTATCGTCGCGGTGACTCTGGGAAATTGGGTCCTGGTCGCCGTTGCGCACTCACTCAGGACTGGCGAAGCGATACCAAGTATCGTCCGACATAACTTCACCACGCCTTTCTATGCCGCCTTCGTCTACTACGCGCTAGCAGCGTTATTACTTAGCTACGTCTTGGATGGATCCGCTACCGGTTATCTTCTGGCGACGATCGTTTGTGTTCTTGCCCTCGCCCTCACCGACACGATTGCCGGTAGGCGCGTGCGGCGCGTCTTGGAGTCCGAGTTGTCTGATGCTGATCGTCACCTGTTCCACAGTCGTGCCGTCGAGGGTGTGGTTCACAACCTCCGCAATCACGTTGCCACCGCCGTCGGCTACCTGAAGGAGATCGAGCCCCATCGTCTCGATCCCGTCGACCGCGAGAGTCTCGAAACTGCCACCGCCGCGGCCACCGACGCTGTGACTGTGCTCCGCAGTCTGTCTCAGGGCGCAACCCCGCGCGTTAGCTATGCGTCCGAGCCCGTGGACCTCAATGAGCTCGTGACTCGCGCTCTCGGCATGGCACGGCCGCGGGCTCGAGGCAAGGAGATCCAGCTAGCCATTCGGGAATCCCCCGAGGATGTGAACGTCCGCGCCGATCCTCTACTTATGCGCGAGGTCATCACCAATCTCATGAACAATGCAATCGATGCGGCGCCGCCAGGCGGCCGCGTCACCGCAACCGCGGGCCGCCTTAACGGCCGGCCCTACTTCAGCGTCGCCGACGACGGCCCGGGCATTTCTGATGAGCACCGCCATCATCTATTTGAACCCCACTTCACGACAAAAGAGGGTGGCACCGGGCTTGGCCTCTTCATGTCGTACGGCATCGTGCGCGAGCATCAAGGCCAACTCTTGTTCGAAGGTAACCGACGCGGGGCGGTGTTCACCGTCGTTCTTCCGCCTTTCGAAGGCTGAGCGGGTTCACCGCGACCGGAAACATGACGCTTCAGGGGCCCGCACCCGCGCAAGAAAGGCAATCGCGAGTGGTGTCAAGATCCGAACCAGTCGCTCACATGATCCACACTCTCGAGTCATATCACGCTGATGTACCGCATCTGTCCAGCGCGCTGGAACTAGCTCGCGGGCGGGATGCCCGATTTCGACAACTTTGCGCCGACGCTTACTTCGTCGACGCAGCCTAGGCAGCGACCGTGCATTCCGCCCATCGGATCGAGAAGCCAGCCGGTCTGGGCGTGTCCACGGCCGCAAAGGGCGCAAGGCGGCGGCGAAACGAAGGACGCAGCTAGGCGGCGCACAGCCCGACTCACTCGGGGCCCCAGAGGCTGGGAACTGGTCGTCATCAGGTGCCTCCGAGCCGAACTCTTACGCGTCGCTCGGTTGGCTCTAGGCGCACGCGTCCTCCGTGCGCGACCCATATTTGATACCTGGTCTCGAGCTTGGCTTCTTGCATGGCTGACCCCACGTGCATGATCCCAGTCAGCTCAAAAGGGTACTCCAAGGCCCGGGCACGCGCCGCGCTTCAAAGTTGCCTAATTGACGCAGTGTCGAGGCCGAACATCGCGACGGTGAGCCCTTCAAAACATCGACAAGTCCCACGCTCTTCACAGCATCCCTGGGTCGACGCTCGGCCATCGCCGACCCGCCATGACACGCCATCGAGCCGGGACCCAGACATGCGGCTGCCCTCATATAGGAAGTCGTCGTGCTTTCGCATCAAGGAGACCCTTTGTACGAGGGTAATCGCGGAGGGGCTGTCTTCACAGTCATTCTCCCGCCGTACGGCGACTAACCAAGCGGCTGGCGTTCGACTCTCTGCTCGAGATGCATCGCCGAGGGCAGCTAGGCCAGATGCCTCTGAACCTTTCCAAGGAGCTCCGTCAGCTGGGCACGTTCACGCTCGCTCAATGAGCCCATCCAGTCCACCTCCCCACGATGCACCGTGCGGCGAACCGTGTCGGCCATCCGAGAGCCGGCCTTCGTGAGGTGCACCAGCACCATCCGTCGGTCCGTGGGATGAGGCTCGCGACGCACCAGACCTCGCTTTACCAGCGTGTCGAGTACGCCGGTCACAGTGGCCCTACTCACGATCAACCGCTCACTGATGTAGTTCGGCGGGCAAGGTTGGCCGGCATCCTTGAGGATGCCCAACACCAGACCGCCGGCCGGGCTGACCTCCAGCGGCTGCAGCGTTAACGCGACCCGCCCAAGGACAAGGTCGCCGGTGCGGGCGAGGTTCATCGCGCACTCGGTCGCCGAGGCGCTGGCGCCTGGATATGTCTTGCCGAAGTCGCGGCTGACGCGGATGGGTATGTCCATTGGTTTGGCACCTGATTATAAGGGCCTTGACAATTCGCTAGGCGCCAGATAGTATGGCCCCTAATCACTTACGAATTAGGAGGCAAGCGATGAAAGTTACGACGAGCCAAGCCAAGGTTCTAGCCCGAGGGGAGGGCTTGCGTCTCCAATCCGGTCCTGGCCGGGATCTGATCTTTAAGGTCACGGGCGAGGATACCGGCGGTGCATTCGACTACTTCATCGTCGAGGTTGCGCCTCATGGCGGACCTCCTCTGCATGTTCACCACGCGCAGGAGGAGACGATCCACGTTCTGAAGGGACGGTACAAAGTCAGGATTGGAGACGAAATCTTCTACTGCCAGGAAGGTGGCTTTGCGTACCTTCCGTCACGAGTTCCGCACGCCTTCCTGAACCTCACGGATGAGACAGGGGAGATCGTTGTGGTCTACACGCCCGGGGGCGGACACAAGTTCTACGAGGAGTTGGGCCCGATTTCCCGGGGTGCGCATCCAGATCGAGAGGCCATCGGAGCGCTCTTCGAGAAATATGACATGGCCCTGTTGGGACCGCCGTTGAGCCCTGATTGAGCTTGATCTGGCGCGGTCTGAATAGACCGCGAACGGTAGAGGCTGGGAGCAGGTGAGAGGAATCAGGTCGCCTCAGGCTCCCAGCCCGGGTGGCGCATCGCTTAGGCTCCGGCTTGTTCCCAACTCAGCTCATATAGGAGGGGCTCATACGCTGGCATCAAGGCGAGCTTCTGTTCGAAGGCACGCGACGCGGCGCAGTGTTCACTGTGGTGCTTCCGCCGTTTGGTGACTGAGCCACTGCGGCTATCCGCCCTGTCCCGACCAGTGGGGGCCGTTCGCGACTACGCTTTGCAAGGTGGATTGGTCCGAGCGCGTCGATGACGACACCGAAGCCGATCTTGTCGGTTGGCGCCGCTATATGCACGAACGTCCTGAGCTGAGCTTCGAAGAGTTCGAGACCACCAAGTACGTCGCTGGAATGCTCGACGAGTGGGGCATCCCCTACGAACGTCCCATGCCGACCGGGCTGGTAGCCCACATTCACGGCAAGCATCCCGGGCCTACTGTCGCCTACCGCTGCGACCTCGACGCCTTACCCATCGAGGAGGCCAACAAGTTTGAATTCCGCTCCCAAACTGCAGGCAAGATGCACGCCTGCGGCCACGACGGGCACACCGCGATCCTGCTGGGGCTGGCCCGCACGCTGAACGAACTCCGGGATGAGATCCATGGCGAGGTCCGCCTGCTCTTCCAGCCCGCGGAGGAGGTAACCGAAAGCGGCGCCAGGCACCTCATCGAAACCGGCGCGCTCGAAGGCGTGGAGGCCGTCATTGGCCTCCACCTGATCAGCAACCTGGACACAGGCCTGATCTCGCTCTCAAAAGGCCCGATCATGGCTGCGGCCGACACTTTCGAAATCACAGTCACCGGCAAGGGCGGGCATGGCGGCTATCCGCACGAAGCCATCGACCCCCTCATGATCGCGGCCGGCCTGGTTGGCCAGCTGCAAACCATCGTCAGCCGACGCGTCTCGCCGATGGACCCAGCCGTGGTGAGTGTCGGGTCGTTTCACGCCGGCAGCGCGCCCAACATCATCCCAGGCACTGCAACGGTGACGGGAACCGTTCGCACGCTCTCAGAGAAAGTTCGCGCCAAGGTCGCGAAAGACCTCACCGAGATGGCTGAAAGCTATGCGCGCGCCCACGGTGGCACCGCCGAGGTCAAGTACCAATGGGGAAGCCCGGCATGCGTGAACGACGGCGGGCTGGTCGAATTCTTGACGCCGGCCGCGGCCGGCGCAGTCGGCTCGAGCTCGGTGCTCGCACAACCTCCGGAAATGGGTGGAGAGGACTTCGCCTATTACGCCAAAGTGGCGCCGACGGCGTTTGCGTTGATCGGATCAGGCAACAAGGACCTGGAGTCCGACTTCCCTCACCATCACCCGCGCTTCACGATCGACGAGCGCGCGCTTGGGATCGGCCTGCGCTTCATGCTCGAGTCCGTGGAGCGCACTTCGGGCGGGCAGGCCAAACTACCCGCCCGCTGACGGCCGTCCCGTTCGTCGTCTGATCGCTGCGGCCAACTCGTCCAGCTCGACCGGCTTGACCAGGTAGTCGATCGCATCAAGGCTCGCCGCCAGCGCCCGGCCCGCTGCGTCGGTAGCTCCGGTCACGACTATCGGCTTTGCTGCTCGCACTGTCCTCTTGCTCGCCTCGTCAAGGCTGGCAACCAGGCCAAGGTCGACGACAAGCACGTCCGCCTCACGCAATTCCTGCACGTCGCTGCCGGGGACCGCGTCAAAACCGATCCGGCGCAGCCCGCGGGCCGTGATCTCCGCCAGGCGAAGGTCGTCGTCCACTACCAGAACGCGCGTGCGTCCCTGACTCACGCCCTCCGCCGCACCAAGCAGCGTGAACGCCTCCTCGAGGTCGGCGAGCAACCTGTCGACTGGAGCCGCGAGGCCATCCGCCTCGGCCAGCTCCAGCTCCGCCTTCAGGCGCGCCAGGGTCGAGCGCAACCTGTGCAGGGTCGCCGCCAGCTCAGTCTTTGGCGACGAACCGGTAGCCAATTCCACGCACCGTCTCAATCCAGCCCGGCTCAACCAGCGCGCTCCGGATCTCATGAGCAGCTTGCTCCAGGCTGTGCTCGAAGCCCGAGTATCTCGAGCCCCACACCTTCTCGAGGATCTCCGCTCGCGGCACCACCTCGCCAGTACGTCCGACCAGCAGCTGCAGCATCAGCAGCGGCCTGCGCTCGAGCTTCAGCGCCCGCTCTCCGAGTGAGGCTTGACCTCGAGCTGCATCGATTCGCAAACGCCCGCGAACCACGACCCCACCTGCACCCGCGCTGTCACGAAGTGCGCCGCGGATTCGCGCCAGCAGCACCTGCCGATCGGTGCCCTTCAGGATGTAATCGGTCGCGCCATGATCGATACCCATCACCTGATCACCGGCCGCGGACCGCGCACCGGTGAGGATGATCACAGGGAAATCCAGGCGCTCGGCACCAGATCGCAACAGATCGAGTACCTCAGGCGCTTCCATGTCAGGCATCTCGTAGTCGAGGAGCATCAGGTCAGGCGCGCCGGCGCGGACCCGCGCCAGTGCCTCGGTCCCACTGGCTGCAACTTCCACGATGTAGCCGGCCCGCCGGAGCAGCTCGGCCGTGAGCTCCGCCGTCCGAGGCTCGTCGTCCACGACAAGCAGCCTTGCGGTCATGCCCCCATCCCCGCGGCAACCTATCAGGTTCAGCGTTTGTTGAGGAAACGGTGAGGTTGCGCTGAGGCTTCAATGGCCGCCCCCCCATAACCTCCAGACATGGGCCAGCTCCCCGACCTCCAAGAAGCCAGGCGGCGGTTGGGACTGGCCCTCGAAGTCTTCTGTCACGACCGCTGGGTCCTCGGCTATCTCCGGGGCGGCTGGCTGCAGCCGATCGCGGCGTCCGAGGTTTCGCGGCGCTTCATGCAGAGCCGCCCGCTGATGCCGCTATCGCGCCGCGCGCTCTTCGAGAAGCGGCCGGTGGTCGTCAACTCGGTGATCGAGAGTCCGCACCCCTCGAACGGCTATGACTGGGAGCTCGACTGGCCGGCGATCCTCTACGCGCCAGTGGGTGACGAGGGCCAGCGCCCGATCGGCCTGCTCATCCTCGGCTGCCGCCGCGACCACTGGTATACGGAGGAGGACGTGCTTTACGCGGGCAGCCTGGCGACCACCTTGGCGCCAATGGTGGCTGCCCTGCGTGGGCCGCTCGGTCGCCTGAACGAGATCGAGAGCGAGGTTGCCCAGCTGCTCAGCTACGGCCTGTCCGAGCCCGAGATAGCGCGAGCGATTCGCTTCGACGACCACCGAACGCGCGCTCTCGTCGACGGCGTGATCCGCAAGCTCAAGCTCGTCAGCACCGGCGAAATGGAGCTTTCGCTGGTGGAGCGGCCGGCCCGCCGGCCAAGGTTCGGGCTTTGACCTGGTAGCCGGATCCTGGCGCTAGTTCGGGCCGAACAGAAAGACCGTCGTGCCGCGCCCTTCGGTGCTCACCACCTCGAGCCGGCCCCCGATACCGGCCGATCGCTCGCGCATCCCGACCAATCCGTAGCCCCCGGACCGGCTCGACCCGAATCCCTTGCCCTCGTCCGCGATCTCGATGAGGAAGGGTCGGGCCGCAAAAGCCATCCTGACCCGGCAAATCGAAGAGCCCGAATGTCGCCGCACATTTGTCAACGCCTCGCGCACCACCTGGTAGACCACCTCACGCTGCTGCAGGCTGAGCATGTCCTCGGTGCCGTTGCTCGAGATCTCGACCCTGATCGAATAGAGCCGGGCGAATTCCTCCGCCTGGTGGCGGATGTCGCCCACTAGGCCTTCGGGGCCGATCGGCCGCGGCCGCAGATCGGCGAGGGTCTCGCGAACCTGCTTGAGCATTCGCTCAAGGATCTCCAGGACGTTGAGCAGCGATCCGTCGGCCAGGCCTTTCTTGGCGGTGCCGGGGTGTCCTTCGACATACGCCTTGAACAACGAGATCGCTCCGGCCAGGTCGGTGGCGACGCTGTCGTGAAGCTCTCGCGCCATCCGTGACCGCTCGCGCGCGACGGCATCCTCGACCGCCTGATGGACCGCCGCGGCGTCCGCCGTCTCCGTCATCGCAGCAGCCTGCGACGGCGGTACGAAGCCAGCAATGCGATGACCAGCGGATGCTGCAGCCAGCGAAGGACGAACCGATACGGACGCCACTGCCGTTGTGCTTCCTCAAGGGCGAGGCGCAGCTTTTCGAGGTCTGACTCCAGCAACGCACGCTCGGTCTGCAGCCGCTCAGAGAGAGTCAGCGCATGCCTCGCGACGGCCGCGCCCCACAACGCGGCGACGACAGCCTCGACGAGGATGGCCAGCCCGGCCACGACCAGCAGGCCGACGCCGACCCAGCCAAGCATCGTCACTCTTTAGAGTCGCCCTCCTCGATTCCCGCCACTGGCGCGATGGCCACGACCTGGTCGTCAGGCGGGATTCGCATGACGATCACGCCTTGCGTCTGGCGGCCGATCTGAGAGATCGCCCCGACCTGAGTGCGCAAGACCATGCCGCTGGCGCTGATGACCAGGATCTCCTCCTCCGGATCGCTAACCACTCGCATCGCGACGAGCTTGCCGACGCGATCGGTGATCTTGAGCGTGAACACGCCCTGCCCTGCACGGTGGTGCATGGGGTACTCGCTGAGAGGCGTCCGTTTGCCATAGCCGCGCTCGGTGATGACGAGCAAATCCCCTCCCGGCACCGCCGTCGCCATCCCGACGACGAAATCACCCTTGCCGAGCTTGATGCCGATGACGCCCTGGGTGTCACGTCCCATGGCGCGGACCTCGGTCTCGCTAAAGCGAATCGCCTTGCCCAGCGCGGTGGCGATGAGAATCTCGTCCGAACCCGTCGTCGGAGCCACCCAGTCCAGCTCATCGCCGTCCTGAAGGTTGATGGCGATCAGGCCGTTTCGTCGCACGTTGCCGTACTCGGCGAGCGCCGTCTTCTTTATGTATCCGTTCTTGGTGACCATGAGCATGTAGCGCGCCTCGGTCTCCGTCTCGGGCTTGATAAAGACCGCGGTGATTCGCTCATTGGGGCCGATGTCGATGAGGTTGTTCACCGACACGCCCTTCGCCTGGCGCTCGCGCTCGGGTATTTCATGAACGCGGAGTTGGAACACGCGTCCGCTCTGGGTGAAGAAGAGCATCGACGCGTGCGTGTGGGTGATGAGGAGATGGAGCGCGTAATCCTCTTCACGCGTACCGCTCGGCGCGTCGGTTCCGGCGGTTGGCTTGGCTCCCTTCAGCCCGACTCCACCACGCTTCTGCGCCCGGAACACCCGCAATGGCTGGCGCTTGACATATCCGCGGTGGGTCAGCGTCACGACGACGTCCTCTTTCGGGACGAGGTCCTCGGCGGAGAGGTCCGCCGCCTCCTGGTCGGTGATCTCGGTACGGCGGTCATCCCCGTACTTCTTCGCGATGTCGTCCATGTCGTTCTTGATGAGCAACCGCACCTTTTGGTCGCTCGCCAGAATGCTCTCCAGGTACGCGATGGTCTTGATGACCTCCTCGTACTCCGCATCGATCTTGCCGCGCTCGAGCTTGGTCAGGCGTCCCAGGGTGAGCGCGAGGACAGCTTTGGCCTGGCGCTCACTGAGGCCGAACTTGGTCTGGAGCTCGGTCGAGGCGATTTCGGGGTCGGCGGCGGCGCGGATCGTCTTGATGACCTCATCGAGATGGTCGAGGCAGATCTTCAGCCCCTCGAGGATGTGCGCGCGCTCCTGCGCACGATCCAGGTCGAAACGCGTGCGCCGGAGGATGACGTCCCGACGGTGGTCGATGAAAAGTTCCAGAGCCTGCTTCAGGCTCAAAACTACCGGGCGCCCTCCGACTATGGCGAGCATGATCACACCGAACGTCGTTTGTAGCGTTGTGTGCTTGTACAGGTTGTTGAGAACAGTGAAAGTGCGAGCGTCGCGCTTGAGCTCTATGACGATGCGCATGCCATCGCGATCCGACTCGTCACGCAGATCCGCGATGCCTTCGAGCTTTCGATCTGACACCAGCTCGGCGATCTTGGCAACAAGGGTCGCCTTGTTGACCGCGTAGGGAAGCTCGTCGATGATGATCCGCTCGCGCCCGTTTGGCGCCTGCTCGAATGTGTGGCGGGCCTGCACGATGATTCGCCCGTGCCCGGTTGCGTACGCAGCTTTGATGCCGGCCGTCCCCATGATCTTGCCACCGGTTGGAAAGTCGGGGCCCTTGATGAAAGACAGCAGATCCTCGCCCGTTGCCTCGGGATTATCGATGAGGTGTTTCACGCCGCTCGTGATCTCTCGCAGGTTGTGGGGCGGAATGTTGGTCGTCATACCCACAGCGATTCCGGTCGCGCCATTGAGCAACAGGTTCGGTATCCGCGCGGGCAGAACGTCCGGCTGCTCCTCGGTGCCGTCGTAGTTCGGAACCATGTCGACCGTCTGCTTTTCGATGTCGGCCATCAGCTCGCCGGTGATGGCGGACAGCCGCGCCTCGGTGTAACGCATCGCCGCCGGGGGATCGCCATCCACGCTGCCGAAGTTGCCCTGCCCGTCAATCAACGGGTAGCGCAACGAGAACGGTTGGGCCATCCGGACCAGCGCGTCGTAAACCGCCGTATCGCCGTGCGGGTGGTACAGCTTCAGGACATCGCCGACAAAAGCCGCGCTCTTGCGATGCCGGCTGCCCGCGGTCGCCCCCGCGCGGTGCATCGCGTAAAGGATTCGGCGCTGCACCGGCTTGAGGCCATCACGCACGTCGGGCAGCGCCCGGCTGATGATGACCGACATCGCGTAGGTGAGATAGCTGTCTTTCAGCTCGTCGGCGATGTTGAGCGGGGAG
>DATCPU010000275.1:0-7082 GCA_036569925.1 Candidatus Dormiibacterota bacterium | reverse complement strand
CCCGCCAATCCGCGATCGATCAGCAGCGTCAGCGGCGACTAATCGGAGGTCAGGCTACGAATCCCACCGGCACCACGCATCTGCTCGAAGTCAAGCAGCTGCAGACGGTGTTTCCAACTGACGACGGCGAGGTCAAGGCTGTGGATGGGGTGTCGTTTCACCTGGATCCAGGCGAAACCTTAGGGGTCGTCGGCGAGTCCGGCTGCGGAAAGTCAGTGATGGTATTGAGCATCATGCGTTTGCTTCAACCTCCGGGCAAGGTAGTTGGCGGTGAGGTGCTCTTGAAGGGTCGTGACCTCCTCGATCTGCCCGAAGATGAGATGGAGAAGGTGAGGGGAGCCGAAATCGCAATGATCTTTCAAGACCCGATGACCTCGATGAATCCTGTCTATCGGGTCGGCTGGCAATTGCAGGAGCCGCTCCGTCTTCACACGCGTCTCAGCAAGGCGGAAGCCAAGAAGGCGGCGCTGAGAATGCTCGAGCGTGTCGGAATGCCGGAACCAGAGAAACGGGCGCGCATGTACCCGCACATGTTCAGCGGAGGTATGCGGCAGCGAGCCATGATCGCAATGTGTTTGACGACATCTCCGTCAGTGCTGATCGCGGACGAACCGACAACCGCGCTGGATGTGACCATCCAGGCGCAAATTCTTGAGTTGCTCCGCGAGATCAACACGGACCTGGGCACTGCCACCATCCTGATCACACACAACCTGGGTGTCGTCGCGGGAAGCTGCGAGCGCGTTCTTGTGATGTACGCGGGGAAGGTCGTCGAGGAGGGACTGACCGTCGACGTATTCAAGAATCCAAAGCACCCTTACACCTGGGCCCTGCTCCGTGCCATTCCAAGGCTGGACAGCGACGAGCAGCAGCGTCTGATGGCCATCGATGGCTCGCCTCCGGATCTCTCCGACGTGCCGAGCGGGTGCGCCTTTCATCCCCGTTGCCCATTCCGCGAGGACCGGTGCGTAGTGGACTCACCGTCGCTAACCAATTTCGGGCGCGACCATCGAGCCGCTTGCTGGGTGACCGCGGGCGGGGCCTCGCTTGGTTAACGCTCAGCCGGTCTGGACGCCAGATCGGCCAATTCTTGAGGTGAAGGATCTACGCACATGGTTCCCGATCCGTTCCGGACCGCTTGGGGGGACAGTCCAGTTTCGCGCGGTGGACGGTGTCGACCTTGCCGTTTGGCCAGGCAGGACGTTGGGGCTGGTCGGGGAGTCGGGCTGCGGAAAGACGACACTCGGTCGCAGCATCCTGAGGCTGATCGAGCCGACAAGTGGTGCCGTCCTCTTCAAAGGCACCGATCTGACCAGGCTGTCAAACGTCGAGATGCGCAGACATCGCCGCTATCTGACGATGATCTTCCAGGATCCGTTCGCTTCGCTGGACCCCCGGCAAACTGTAGGAGCAATCATTGGCGAGCCAATTGACATTCACCATCTTGCGAAATCACGTCGCGAGAAAGAGCAGCGGGTGGGTGAGTTGCTGGACATCGTCGGCCTCAGCCGGCGATACCGCAACCGGTATCCCCTCGAATTCTCAGGCGGCCAGCGCCAGCGCATAGGGATCGCCCGGTCATTGGCGGTTCGTCCTTCGCTCGTGATCTGTGACGAGCCCGTCTCCGCCCTTGACGTCTCCATTCAGGCGCAGATCGTCAACTTATTGGAGGACTTGCAGGATCAGCTCAACCTGACCTATCTATTCATCGCCCACGATCTTTCACTCGTAAAACACATCTCCGATCACATCGCGGTGATGTACCTCGGCAAGATCGTCGAGGTTTCGCCCGCCAAGCGTCTCTACAGCCGGCCATACCACCCATACACGGCGTCCCTGTTGTCTGCGATTCCAATCCCCGATCCGGTGATGGAGCGCGAAAGGCGCCGCATCATCCTGAGTGGTGACCTTCCCTCACCGCTGAATCCGCCAAGCGGATGTCGCTTCAGAACGCGCTGCTATAAAGCGCAGGCAGCCTGCGCCCAGGCGGAGCCACCCCTGGTCGAGCACGGCACGGGCGCCGAGCGCCGCAAGGTCGCGTGCTTCTTCCCATTGAACCAAGGCACCAGCGAAGACTGATCAGCTTGTCAACCCACGTGACGTCTGTTACAGTGCAACATCAGTCCATGTAATACGCATGACGACGCCGATTCGTACAGGAGGGTGGGATTGACGCCTAACGACTGGACCAGGCGCGACGTACTCAAATTTGGACTGTTCGGCGCCGCAATGCTTAGTGGCGGCCCGGCGCTTCTTGCGGCTTGTGCCACTTCGTCAAGCACCACCGCGGTCCCCTCACCCAGGAAGGGCGGGCACCTGATATACGGCGGCTCGGACATTGGCAACCTCAATCCCATCCTCACGCAGGATCTGATCAGTGGGAGCGTCGCGCTCCTCATGTTCGATCCCCTCGTGTTCTTCGACAACAACGCCAACGCCGTTCACATGCTCGCCGAGTCGGAGCCTACAGTTTCAGCTGACCAGAAGACCTGGACGTTCACCCTGAGGAAGGGTATGAAATGGTCAGACGGTCAGCCGATCACCGCGGATGATGTCGTATACAGCTTCGAGCTTCTCTTTGCGCCCAAGTACGCTTCGGTCAACTTTCAGGATCGGGCGACCGCGGAGTTCGTGTTCGAAAGCGTCACCGCCACCGACCCGTACACCGTGGTGTTTCAGCTCAAGCTAGTGTTCGCGCCTTTCTACGTTTACTTTTGTGCAGTGCCCATCGTGCCCAAGCACGTGCTGGGCCCGTTGACCAACGACCAGTTCAACAGCGGGGATTGGAACAATGCCCCCAACGTCGTGAGCGGCCCATTCAAGTTCGTGAGCTGGGACAAGGGTTCTCAGCTGACGCTGGGCCGGAACGATAACTACTACCGTGGAACGCCTCTGCTCGACGGCGTCATCTTCAAGGTCATCTCAGGCGATGCGACGTCGAGCTTGCTCAGCGGTGAAGTTGACTGGACTCAGCAGATCATCCCGGCCGACCTCAATCGTCTGAGCAATGGCGTAACGGTTCACGCGGCAGAGGGATACATGATGTTCCTGATGCCGAACCTGGACCCAAAGAAGCACGGGTTCAAGCTCTTCGGTGACCAGAATGTACGAAAAGCGTTGATGTATGCACTTGACCGAAAGGCGATGGTTGCCGGCATCTTCTTCGGCAAGGCCAAGGTTGCCGACAACCCATGGGCATCGGCCAGCGATCCCGCGTCATGGGCCTATGACCCGAACACGCAACCGCAGTACCCATTCGACAAGTCCAAGGCCGAATCGATGCTGGACGCTGCCGGATGGACCAAGGGATCGGATGGGATCCGCGCCAAGGATGGCGTGAGGATGGACTTCGGCGTTTCGGTGAAGAACGACGTCGCCTGGTGGGTCCAGCTGGCAGAAGCCGTCCAGGAGCAGTGGCGTGGCATCGGGGTCTCGATGAACATCAAGCAGACCGATCGCGCGACGTGGGTCGATGAAAGTGGGAACACCCGTAATTTCGACATGCTTATGACGGGGTACGTGTGGTTTGGGTTCGATCCAGACCCCACGGTCTGGTGGGCCAAGAGCGCAACCTCCCTCAATGCATTGAACGGTGGCCTCTACTGGACCCCCGAGATGGAAGCTTTGGTAGCAGAGGGCACGAGCACCACGGACAGAGCCAAGCGAAAGGTGACCTATTCGAAGGTCGGCAATCTGTTCATGGATGACCTCGGCTGGGGTCTGCCGTTGGTGGCCACGCCCGACCTCTGGGCCTTCAGCAATCGTGTTGTTCTGCCGGTCGAAATCGGCGGTTACACGCAGGTCACAAACTGGTACTGGCTCCTGGGTACGTATGTAACCAGCGGTCAATGATCCGCGGGTTGATCTCGATCTCTCTGCGCTGTATCGCATTGGGCCAGTAGCCCCTAGGGTATTGGTGCGGCGGTCTTTGTGACTGCCGCCAGAACACTATGAGTCGCTACCTCCTTCGGCGGTTGAGAGCGGTGATCATCGTGCTTTTCGGCGTGACCCTGATCACATTCACACTCATGCACTTCACCGCGGGAAGCTACGTTCCCGGTATTTCTGGGGGCAGGAACATCAAGCCGGCTGACGTAGAGCGCATCAAGGCCAACCTTGGGCTCGATCGACCAGTGATCACCCAGTACGCCGACTGGATCGGGGTTGGTTGGCTGCTCAAGTCGGCGGGTGTGGCCTGGGTGCTGCCTGGCAACCCGGTCATTGACACAGGGGTACTTGAGGGCAACTTCGGCAGGTCCCTGATCGACGGTGCGCCGGTTCTCGACCATGTGCTCGACCGCCTTCCGAACACGATTGAGCTCACCGGCACCGCGATGCTTCTGGGCTTGCTGCTGTCGGTCCCACTAGGAGTGTTCAGCGCGCTGCACCGGGGCAGCAGGATCGACCGGTTATTGACCGCGCTGTCGGTGGCTGGATTCTCGGTGCCTGAGTTCTGGCTTGGCCTTCTCCTCATCCTGCTCTTCTCCGTGTCGTTTCGTGCCTGGGGGCTGCCGAACCTACCCTCGACGGGGGCCACCAGCGCTTTCGCAGGCGGCGATCTGCTCGATCGGATCGAGCATCTGGCAATGCCGGCATCGGTGCTTGCCTTCTTCTATTTCGCCACCTGGTCGCGTTTCGTTCGCTCGAGCATGATCGAGGTGCTTTCCCAGGATTACATCCGAACCGCCCGTTCGAAGGGCATGCCGATGGCTCGCGTCCTTTATGTCCATGCACTGCGGAATGGTCTTACCTCGCTGGTGACCTTGATCGGCCTCGAGCTACCCGATCTTCTGAGCGGATCTCTGGTCATTGAGGTGGTGTTCAGCTGGCCAGGCATCGGCCTGCTCGCGTACCAACGAGCCCTGGGCTACGACTACACGACGGTCATGGGCATCACAACGTTCGTGGCGATTCTGGTGGTGGTGGGCAACCTGCTCGCCGATCTCTCTTACGGCATCCTGGATCCTCGAGTCCGCTATTCATGACGGTTGACGCGGGGGGTGCCGTCGCGACGGTATGGAAGGAGCGTCAGCGGCCGGATCGAGGCTTCTGGCTGTTGGCCTGGCGACGTTTCCGCAGAAACCGTTTGGGCCTGTATTCCGGAGCTCTGTTGCTGATCATGATCGCGGTGGCCTTGGCCGCCCCCGTGATTTCGGCATTCGTAACTCACCAGACCGCTACTGGGCAGGACCTCAACAGCGTCCTGGCGAACCCGAGTGCTCAGCACTGGCTCGGTTCGGATGAGCTCGGTCGCGACACGCTCACCAGACTGGCTTACGGTGCCCAAGCTTCGCTTGGGGTCGGTGTGCTGACCGTGGCGATTGTGCTCGCTATAGGAGTTCCAACGGGATTGGCCGCGGGCTATCTTGGCGGCATTGTCGACGACGTTCTCATGCGCGTTGTCGACGTGGTCCTGTCGACCCCAGCCATCTTTCTTTACATCCTGATGTCGATCTTGTTTCGGCCCAACCCAATCCTGCTGGCATTCATCATTGCGTCCCTCAGCTGGGCACCTGTGTCACGGCTGGTGCGTGCCGAGGCCATATCTCTCCGAGACCGCGACTTCATGGTGGCCACCCGCGCGATGGGCGCCACCAACTTCCGCCTGGTCTTGCGGCATCTGCTCCCCAATACCATGCCGGTGATCATCGTCAATGCATCGCTTCGGCTTGGTCAGGTCGTGCTAATCGAAGCTGCACTCGACTTTCTGGGCCTTGGGATCCAACCTCCAACAGCGAGCTGGGGCAACATGCTCTCCAATGCGGAGCTGTACTTCTCTCACTCGATTTGGCTCGTGCTGCTTCCTGGTGCGCTTATCTTCGCAACAGTAATGGCGGCCAACCTCCTCGGCGATGCGCTCAGGGACACGTTTGATCCGTGGGTGGTCAAGTAGTTGGCGGCTACGTAGCGGGCACGGGCGAGCCGACCAGCCCTCGCGGGATCTGAGGCTTCCAGCCTGATATCTCAGTAAAAGACTTTGCCACCTGTAGAACGCGAAGATCCTCGTAAAGAGGTCCTGCAAACTGCATTCCGATGGGCAGACCGTCCGGATCGAGAGCAACTGGAACGGTGATCGCCGGCATCCCGGTCAGGTTGTAAGGAGCTCGCAGTTCCAGGTTGAGCTTCGCGCCGGTCTGGTCGCCGGGCGGTCGCCGCGGACCAGCTGTTTCCGCCTTCGTTGGCCACATGATCACGTCGACGCTGTCAAATGCTGACGCGAACTCTTCTACCAGCCGGGCCCGGTACCGCAGCGCGTACAGGTAGTCGGTGGCGCTGCAATGCTCGCCGATGGTTAAGAGTCTGAGCGTGGCAGCGGTGTAGGCAGAGCGACGAGTTCGAAGGCGTTCCTCATGAACCGCGGCGGCTTCGGCCACCATGATCACCCAGAGCGCCTCGTTCGCGTAGCGAAGTGCCGGTATCGCCAGCTCGACGATCGTGGCACCGTCCGCTTCCACGATGTCCAGGCTGTGGGCAAACGCTTCAGCGACAGCTGCCGTAACCGGTGTAACGGGGTAGTCTCTGACCACGCCGACTCGCAAATTCGTCATGCCTCGGGCGGCCAAGGCGGATGCTCTGGGCACCGGCGAGTCGATCCAGGTCGTGGGGTCCTGGACATCGGGGCCGCTGATGGCTTCCAAGAGAATGGCGACGTCGTCTACGCTTCGCCCAATCGGTCCCGCATGATCGAGAGTCCATGCAAGATCGCCGGCGCCCCGGCGACTGACTCGTCCGTAACTGGGTTTCATGCCGACGACGCCGCAGTAGCATGCCGGCGCCCTGATCGAGCCACCGGTATCCGACCCCAGCGCGCCATGGATCAAGCCGGCCGCAACCGCAGCCGCCGAGCCGCCGCTCGAGCCTCCACTGACCCGGTCGAGGCGCCATGGGTTCCAGGTCGGGCCGAAATTTGGGTGGGCCTCAACGCCCATTCCAAATTCCATCATGTTCGTCTTGCCGACAAGGATTGCGCCCGCAGACCTGAGGCCGGCGACAGCCGTGCCATCTCGCTCTTCAGGAGTCTCCGTCGGCACGATCGAGCCGAACGTTGTCGGCAGGCCGGCCACATCGAAGCAGTCTTTGAC
>DATCPU010000274.1:0-8065 GCA_036569925.1 Candidatus Dormiibacterota bacterium | reverse complement strand
AGGCCGCGGATCTCATGACGCAAGCGCTGCGAGCAGACCGCCGCGTGCGGCAGGCGACCTACCGCGTCGAGGCTGATGTCGTGATACGCGCGGTCGTCAACGAGCAGCCCTTCGTTTACGGGACGTAAAGCACGAAAGAGGACTGATGTCCTCTCTCGTGAGCTCTCTCCCGGGGTTACTCCGGGCGACGCATGGAGTCGCTTGGAACTGGACGACTAGGTGACGGCCGGGGTGAACCCGGCCTACCGGCCACGCGTATGTCGTTTTGACTTTGCCGATGCGGCAGCCACATCGGGCTTGAGCTGCGCCGAGATCCGGTCCAGACGTTTGTTGATCTTGTCGATGTCCGTGTGGCTCGGAATGCGCAACCGATGCAACGCTCGCTCGATTGCCTCGTCGACCATGCCTTCGAGGTCGCCGCGTCGCTTCTCCATCTGGTTGACGAGGTCTGAAGGAACGTTGAGCGTCTTGCGGACGTAGTCAAGCAAAGCCTGGCCTCGTTCCTGCAGCGCGCCTCCGTCAACCATGCGTGAAGGTCCGCGCTTCTCCTCGGAAAGGACAATCTGCGACAGCGTGACCTGAGTGAGGTCCTGACCCGTCTCGCGATCCACGACCTTGATCTCATGACCATCCCGCACCAGACCTGCGATGCCCTCGAGCGTGATGTAGCTGCTCGTCCGCGTGTCGTAGAGCTTGCGATTCGCATACTTCTTGATAATGTGACGCTCGGGGGCGGACATAGATGTGGCGCCAATTCTAATGCGGTGCGTTATGCGCCCTCGAATTCAAGGAGGTTGGTGAAATGGCCGCCAGGAAGCGCGCACCGAGTCGGTCGAAGCTTCTCAATCGCGCAGTCAAGGCCGGCAGGTCTGCGCTCCTTCAAGCGCGGCGGCGCTTGCCACCGGATGTTCGCAACCAGATCGACAGGACTGTCAAAGAAGGCCAGAAAACGATTCATGTCGCGATCAAGCAGGTGGAGTCCCGCCTGGACCGAACCGCAAGGCAAGCAGATCTCGAGAAGGCTATGAAGCGCCTCGACGAGCTGACCCGGCAGGTGCGCAACATGGCGTCCGCAGCGGCGGCCGCACGGACGGCCACGCCCAGAGCAGCGACCCGCAAGCCCGCGGCTCGTAAGCCTGCCACCCGCCGGGCGGCGGCTAGAAAGCCGGCGAAGGCGGCCGGTCGTAAGCCGCGCTAAAGGAAGCCGAACACCTTGACCCCGCCCACGAGGACCGCTCGCGGGTGGAGTTGATCCCAGGTCGGCGCGGGTGCGCTGAGTGGGTCGTGATCGTAAATCTGTAGGTCCGCGACCATGCCGGCGTCCAGCGTCCCTTTGTAATGCTCCTCGAAGCTCGCGAAGGCGCCTCCCGCTGTGTATGCCCGCAAAGCCGCGAGCACGCTGACCCCGTTCACCTGGTCGTCGACCGCCGCGCGAATTCCTGGCCAGGGATTGGGGTCTGCGCTCACCGGGAGGTCCGAGCTGAAGGCAATTGGGACACCTGCTTTGAGGAGCGGGCCATGGGCGGCCAGGTCCCTGCGGTCTCGAGCCGGGAAGAGCAACGCCGACGCCACACGGCCGAACCGTGCCGCCATAGGTTGCATCACGGCGACCATCCCCAGCCTGGCGAGCCTGGCTTGAAGGTCTGCAGGACAGATCGTGCAGTGCTCGACACGATGCCGGAGACCAATCGCGCCGGACGCTTCAACGGCATCGCACATCGCCTCGATCGCTCCGTCACCAATCGCGTGGGCGGCGACCTGGAGTCCCGCGCGGCTGGCGCGATCGACCAGCGCACGCAGCTCCTCGGGGGTCGTTCGCCAAACCCCACCTCCCGATCGCATGGCAACCCGCTCTGCTCCGCCGTCCACGAAAACTTTGATGGGGCCGGCCCGCAGCATGGGCCCGCCAAATCCCTTGAGCAGGCCGAGACCAGAAGTTGCTGTCAGCAGCTCCCACGAGAGGAATTCATTGATGCGTATCTTCAGGCGGCCGTCGGCGGCGAGGCGCTGATAAGCGCGGAGGTCGTCGGCGAACCCGCGGTTGACGGCCGCACCCACCGACGTCACCCCACGAGAAAGGAGCAGGCGTTGGGCCATCAAGATGCCTTCCTGGCGACGTTCGATCGGAGGTGGCGGCTGAACATCGGCGACCAGCCTCATCGCTGCTTCGAGCAGCAGCCCGTTCGGGAGGCCATTTCGATCGCGCTCGATCCGGCCGCCGGACGGATCCTGGCCAGGGCCCATCAGCCCTGCCGCCTCCAGGGCAGCGGTGTTGGCGACGCGCGCGTGGCCGCCCCTCTCGTCGATGTAGCAAGGCCTGTCGCCAGTGGCCTGGTCCAGCTCGGTCCTGTGCGGTGGCCGGAGCTCGGCCAGCTCATCGACCCTGTAGCCAAGTCCGATTTGCCACTCGCCTTTTTTCAGGCCACGCCCGTGCTCGCGCAGTCGCCTCACAATCTCGTCCACGCTGCGCACGCCGCCCAGGTCCGCGCCGAAATGCGTCAGCCCGTAGTAGACGACGTGAGCGTGCGCGTCGTTGAATCCGGGAAGCACAGCGCCGCCGTGTAAATCGATGACCCGCGTCTTCGGCCCCTTGAGCCGAACCACCTCGGTGCCGCCAATCGCGGCAACCTTTCCTCTCGTGACCGCCAGGTGGCTGAAGTCCTGCAGACCTGAGCGACCGAGCGTACGAATGCTTCCGCGAGCAAGGATCAGATCAGGTTCCACTCGACGGTTAGAGTAATTCCCGTGGACGTCGTCGACCTTCGATCAGACACCGTGACTCAGCCCAATGCGGAGATGCGCCGCGCAATGGCGACCGCCCCGCTCGGCGACGACGTGATGGGCGACGACCCAACCGTAAACCGGCTGGAGGAGGTCGCTGCGTCGCGCATGGGCAAGGAGGCTTCGGTCTTTCTGCCCAGCGGCACGATGGGCAACCTGATCGGGATCGCGGTCAACGCTCGGCAGGGGGAGGAGATCATCGCCGACTCCGAGTCTCACGTCTTCTTATACGAAGGGGCCGGCGCGGCGGCGGTAACGGGAGTGCAGATCCAGCAGGTTGTGACGCCTGGGGGCGTGATGACCCCAGAGCAAATCAACGCTGCCGTACGCCCTCGCGACGACTACCATTTCGCGCTCACTGCCGCGCTGTTCCTCGAGAACACGCACAACCGGCACGGTGGCATCGTGTGGCCGCTTGACGCGCTTCGGGCAGCCTCGGACGCTGCACACGCCCAGGGCATTCGCGTGCACCTTGACGGAGCGCGGATCTTCAACGCGGCCATTGCGCTGGGCATCGACGTCGCCGACATCGCCGCTTGCGCCGACACCGTCACCTTCTGCATCTCGAAAGGCCTTGGCTGTCCCGCCGGGAGCCTCTTTTGTGGCACCAGGGAATCGGTCGACCAGGCCAGGCGCTGGCGGAAGCGCCTCGGCGGCGGAATGCGGCAGACCGGTGTGCTGGCTGCAGCCGGGCTGGTCGCCCTCGACACCATGGTGGACCGCCTTGCCGAGGACCACACCAATGCCCGGACGCTGGCAGAGGGCCTTGCCGAGATGCCCGGAGTCAGCTGCGACCTGACACGCGTCCAGACCAATCTCGTCTATTTCGACGTCACGAGGATGAGCGGCGCGCTCTTCGCGGAGGAGTGCAAGCGCCGTGGCTTGCTCGGTGAGGCGCTGGACCCGCAACGCATACGTTTTGTCACTCACAATGGGATCAGCGCGACGGACGTCCAATCATCGCTGGAGATCTGCCAGGAGGTGCTGTCTGCCTGAGCTGAAGCTGTCCGATGACGGCCTGTACTACTGGGACGGGGAGCGGTGGATCAGCACCCTCTCGAACGACGGCCGCTCGCGCTGGAACGGGTCCGCATGGGTACCGGTGGGCGCATCAGCGGCTCCGGGGTTCTATACGCACGCTGCTGCTACCGGCCCGCGAGTACCTACCGGATGGACCAAGCCGCTTCAGTATTCAGTGGTCGCGTACTACGTGGTTTCGGCGATCTGGGCTATCGCCGGCCCCTTCCTGATGGCCGGTCCGGTCTCCGATTACGTCAACCAAGTGATGCAGCAGCAAGCTGCCCTCAACCCGGACACGCCCCAACCGCCCGCCGACGTTCTGTCGACGATTCAGAGTGTCATCACAGTGGCCCTGGCGGTCGTAGCGGCGGTTGGCGTGGCGATCTCGGCGGTCGCCATCATCGGCGCGCTGAGGAGGTGGACCTGGGTTTTCTACGCGGTGCTCGTCCTGCTCGGGCTGTCGACCCTTTCTTTTCCGTTCAACCTGATCAGCGCTTTTACCACTTCGGCAACGAGCCCTTTGAAGCTTCCGGTTGCGCTCACGGCCGCCTCTGTTGCGTTGGGGATCCCTGCGGTCGCGCTGTTCGTCTGGATGGCCGTAGCCGCATTTCGGCGCGGGCCGTGGGCGATGACGCGGGCGCCGCTTAGCTGAGCAGCGAGGCCAGCAGCTTCGGCTCTATGTTGCCGCCGCTCACCACGGCCACGGTGGCGGGTCCCGGCTCCAGCTGCTCCAGCGCCGCATAGGCCAGCGCTCCCGCGCCCTCTGCCACCACCTTGGCTGCCGCCGCCAGCTCCGGTATGGCTGTGCGCAGCCTTGGCTCGGGAACAGTCAGCCAGGTGTCGACGCACTCCTTCAGCAGACCGAACATGCGCACGTCGAACGGAGCGGTCGTTCCATCGGCGATCGTGTCCGGCTTGATGCTGACCGCGCCACCGGCTTCGAGGCAGCGGGTCCACAGCGGGTAGCCGTCCGACTGCACGCCGATCACCTCGATGTCCGGTCGGGTCGCTTTCAGCGCGGACGCGACGCCTGCAATCAAGCCTCCACCGCCCACTGGCACGACCACGCGCTCGAGGTCCGGCATGTCCGCGAGGAGCTCGAGCCCCAACCCACCGTGACCCGCGATCACCTCGGGTTCGGCAAAGGGATGAATGAACGACTCAGGCTCCGACTTCCATCCCTCCGTCGCCATCCACTCGAGCATCGCCTCGCGGGGCATGAGGATCGGGACAGCCCCCCACCGCTTCACGCCTTCGACTTTGGGGGGCGGCGCCGTGTCGTACATCACCACGCGGCAGTGGACGCCAAGCTGTTTCGCGACGTAGGCGCAGGCCTGGGCGGCGTTGCCCGCGCTGACCGTGATGAGGCCGCGGCGCAGCCGGTCCGCAGGTAGGTTCAGGGCGGCGGCGAAAAAGCCCCGCACCTTGAAGCTGCCGGTTGGCTGAAGGCATTCGAGCTTGAGCATCGCTCCCTCAACCGGAACCATCGGCGTTCTCAAAACGTGCGGGCGCGCGCGAGCGGCAGCCGCCGTGATCCGTTCGATCTCGATCATGCGGGCATAATCCTAAAGAGGCTGGGCATACTCTTCTTGTGCCGATCTACGAGTACCGGTGTAACGAGTGCGGCAAGAAGTCGTCGGCTCTGCTGGCGAGCTTTTCAACACAGGATCCGGTGTGCCCGCACTGTGGCAAGCCGGCCCTTCGCCGGTTGGTCTCAACGTTCGCGACCGTCTCGTCAGGCGACGATGGTGGCGACGACTTCGGTGGTGGTGGTGATGACTTCGGTGGCGGCGACGACATGGGCGGCGACGATGGCGGCTACGGAGGGGACGACATGGGCGGCGGGGACGACGACTTCTAGCCCGCCTTCTAGGTAGCCAATACCTGGTTTGCCGCTTTGATCAGCTCAGGCCCGTGGGTGTCGTCACGGGCGAAGATGCGAAACAGCGCCATCCGCACTGGCAGCCGCTTGAAAAGCTCCAGGACCCGGCTCTGTTGATATCGGTTCTCCAGAGGCTCATATATAAGGATGTCAGCGGTCTCGGTCATCGGGTTGAAAGCGCGGGACTCCTGGGCGGCGACATCCACCTCGAACTCGATTCCGCGCGAGCCCCGCGGCAGCCTCTCGCGAATGTGAGCCGCGAACTCCTCGCGAGTCACACTCAGCGCACCGCTCGGAATTTCGCGCGCGTCGGTCAGACCCTGATAGATGAGCTTCCACTTCAGCTTGCGGGCGACCACATCCGCCCACGCCTGCCCCAGCTCGCGCCGTCGGGCGTCGCCCTCGCCCGCAGCCCAGCGATCTACCTCAGATAGCAGCGACCACTCGGTCAGGCCCTTGTACGTGTCCATCCGCTCCAACGGGTTGCCGCCCAGCACAAGCTCCAGAGTCGGGCGAAATACCTCTCGCAGCTGTAGGTCGATGCGCCGGACCGTCCGGTGGAAATAGACCTGGCTGTAGAGGTACAGCCGCGCATTCAAGAACATGTACAGCGCTTCTGCGGCATGGGCATGCAGCGTCAGACCGCGCTCAGAGATAAAGGAGTAGTGGACGATCCGCTCCACGTCGACCGGCCCCGCCGACACCCCACATATATAAGAGTCGCGAGGGACGTAATCCATGTTGTCGGCCGAGTAGGCGCCGACCATAGCGGGCTTCAAAGCAGCGAGCCAGCGCGGTGCCTGGAAACCGTCCAGCTCGGCTGACGAGATCAGAAAGGCCACCCAGCTGGGATCGATGCGCTCCCCCGGTTCGAAGTCGGCGCCAGGCGACGCGCCCAGGGCGCCCACGAGAGCAGCCAGCGGGCCGGTCACCAGCGACCGGCCGATCACCTCGTGATCGATTCCCCACGTGTCGAGATAGTTCTCGTCGAAAAAATGGCCGAACGGGCCATGCCCAACGTCATGGAGCAAGCCCGCGATGCGCATGGTCTCGACCACGATTGCCAGCGAGGGCGTATCGCTGCACGTGGCGCTGAGCGTTGGGTGCAGATGCTCCGCCCATTCGCCCGCCAGGTGCATCGCGCCGAGAGCGTGCTGGAAGCGCGAGTGCTCCGCGGTGGCGAACACCCACCACGCGCTCTGCAGCTGGTGAATGCGACGAAGCCTTTGCAGCCACGCCCCGTCCAGCAGGTCCTGCTCGGCGGCATCCCCCGGCACCCCCCCAGGGCCGCCCTTAGTGATGCGAAGGTATCGGTAGATGGGGTCGCTCGAGAGATTGACTCGAGAGTATTCGAGCGGTGCGGCGGCCACTGCCCGATTATCCCGGTCCGGCGAACAGCCGGACCGGGCGCCCTCCCCCCTTTGCGGGGGAGGGCGGCCACGCTTTGCGTGGCCGGGTGGGGACGGCCAGTGAGCATCAAGTGAGCGGACTCACCGATGGCGTCGAGCTGTTCAACGCCGGCCACTACTGGGAGGCGCACGAAGCCTGGGAGCGTGACTGGATGCCTGACCGCAAAGGCCCTGACTCAGGCTTTTACAAGGGACTGATCCAGGTCGCGGCGGGCTGCCTGCATTACACGCGTCGCAACCGGCGCGGCGCGGTCAATAAGTGGAGAAGCGGCGCGGATTACTTACGACCATATGGGCCCACTCACAGCGGAGTCCAACTAAAGCCCTTGGTGGACGCCGTGGACAGTTATCTCAGCGCGATGGTCGGCCAGTCGTGGCCCGAGCTGGCCATGCCAACTATCAAAATGGGATCCTGACGTTGCGGTGAGGCCGGGTTCACCCCGGCCGGCGCCAAGGGGTCCAATTCCAAGCGCCGCCCAGCGTGGCCCTGGAGAGGAGGGGGTTCCGTGGGGGAGGACGCCTGTCCTCACCCGCGCCGTTCAAAATCAGGTCCTGACGTTGCGGTCAGGCCGGGTTCACCCCGGCCGCCACCAAGGCGTCCAATTCCAAGCGCCTCCCAGCGCCGCAGTGGAGAGGAGGGGTTTCCGCGGGGGAGGACGACTGTCCGCACCCGCGCCTTCGTTCAGGAATAGGGCGGGAAACGTCGGCCGGCGCCCGATTCGATGAGGCCACCGTGGCCGAGCCGGAGCAGGTCGCCAGCGTCAGCACGGCCGTATGCGAAGACAAAAGGAAGCAGGAGGTCAAGCGAGCTCGATCGCCCAAAGCCCGCGCACGATGCCACGCCGACCACGGCCGCGTCGTCGAGCCGGCCGAGCCACAACATGCTGCCGGGGTGCATCGGCGCCCCAAGCTGGAGTAGCTGCCCGCCCGCTTTGGTCAGCTCGGCATACGCAGGGTCCAGGGGATCGATCGC
>DATCPU010000273.1:0-1600 GCA_036569925.1 Candidatus Dormiibacterota bacterium | reverse complement strand
GTTCCAACTGAGATCGGTGGCTAGAGGGATCAATGCGGGTGACTGACCTCTTCTTCGAGCCCGACCACAAACACTCGCCCGAGCCGATCACGCAGGACCTCGACGGGCGCCGAATAGATCGCGGACAGCGTCTCCGAGGTGATGATCTCGGCGGGCGTGCCCATGGCGAGCTTGCCCTGGGCGATGTACAGCACGTGGTCGATGTGCGACATCAGCGGGTTCACGTCGTGGGCGATTAGCAGCACCGTCAGGTTTCGCTCGCGGGCGACCTCGCTGATGAGCTGAACGATCGCGCCCTGGTTGCGCACGTCGAGATGTGAAAGTGGCTCGTCCATCAACAGGAGGCTCGGCCGTCCGACGAGCGCCTGCGCGAGGAGAAGCCTCTGCTGCTCACCGCCCGACAGCCGGCCAAGCTGCCGGTCGGCGTACGCATCTGCGCCGACCGCACGAATCGAGATGTCGGTGGCGGACGCGATCTGTGCCCGGCCCGTCAGCCTCACCCCCCATCGATGTCCATCGACGCCGAGGCCGACGAAATCGCGTCCGCGGATGGACAGTTCCTCGTCGAACGCCGAGCCCTGCGGGACGTAGCCGATGCGTGGATTGCCGCGCGACGGCACCTCTCCGAGGACCTCGACCTTGCCGGCGAGCGGATGAAGGAGCCCGAGGATCAGCCGGATAAGCGTCGACTTGCCGGCGCCGTTTGGCCCGAGGACGGCAGTGAACGATCCTTGTGGGATCGAGAAGTCGGCCCCGGACCAGATCGGTGTCGAGCCGTACCCCGCGGCGAGACTAGTCGCGACAATCGCCGCGCCTCGAGCGTTCACCGGTTACGCCTTGGACGCAAGCGCCGCTTCGAGGGCGGTCAGCTGCGCGCTTTGCCAGTCCTGGAACGACGCGCCGACGGGCTGCAATGTCTCGGTGACCCCGACCGACGGGATGCCCTCTTGCTGCGCCAGCTGCTTCAGGCTCGTGGTCAGGGCGCTCGACGCCTGGATGTTGTAGACGAGCACCTTGATCTGCTTGCCGGCGACCTGGTCATGGAAGGTCGCGACCGCCGAAGCCGGTGGGTCGGTGCCCTCAGCCACCGCGTTCATAAACTCGGGGGGCGAGATCAGGTTGAGGCCAAGCGCCGCCGCCATGTAGACGAAGATGCTCTCGGTCGAGCCGATCGGCGTCCCCGAATATTTGCTTTTGATCTCCGCGATCCGATCGGTGTACGGCTTCAGCGAGGTCGCCAGCGCGCTCCGTTGCTGGTCGAAAAATGACGCGCTGCCTGGATCGATCGCCTTGTACTGGGCCGTGATCTTGTCGGCGACGGTCATTACGTAGTCGGGGTTGTACCAGAAGTGAGGATTGTCGCCCGGTCTGCGACCCAGCAGCTGCGCGATGTTTAGCACCTGGCGGTGGTTGCTCGCGTTGGCATCGAGCAGCTTCTGGCCCCAGTCGTCGTAGCCGGCGCCATTCAAGATCACCAGGTCGGCGTCAGCGAAGGCCTGGGCATCGACCGTGCTGCTCTCGTATTCGTGAGGGTCGGCATTCGGGTCGGTAACCACGCTATGCACCGCCACCTTTGACTCTCCAAGCTGGGCGGCGATGC
>DATCPU010000272.1:0-2039 GCA_036569925.1 Candidatus Dormiibacterota bacterium | reverse complement strand
CCCCCTCCCCTCGCGCCACCCGCCGGAGACACGCTTAAAGCCGACGCGTCTGGGCGGCACCGCATGTATTAGATTTTTAGCTGCGGGAACGCCTCGCGGTCAGTCCCTCCAGCACGACCTCGAGCGGCGAGCGATGTTGGCCGTTCGTCGCTTCCCGGTTGCGCTGCAGCTCGGATGCGAGGTGACCCGCTTGTACGCCGAGTGCACCGACGCCCTTGGCCGCCTTGGCAAAGCCGTGTGGGTGACGGCGGGCCTGGCGAGCACCGAGCGCGGCGCCACCCGCGACTCCGGCCAGAGCCGCACCTCCGGCCAAGAGCGGCAGCTTCGCCTTGCCCGCGGCATTGCCGACAGCATTCGTGGCCTTGGCGGCCGTATCGCCCACGGCAGTCGTAGCTTTATCGGTGGCATTGCCCACCACGCCCACCGGGGTCGTTTTCGAGTTGCTCGACTGTTTACGCGGCGTCGCGCGTTTCCGCGAGCTCGCCGCTTTTTTGGATGAGCCCCGTGAACGAGCCTGGGGTTTTTTAGACCCCGTAGACCGTTTCGACGAGGCTCCGGTTTTGGTCTGAGCCATCGTTCTACCTCCTAGTTGTTCCTGCCAAGCTCTTGCTCCCGCTGGTCGGCGCGCTCCTCGTTGAGTTCCGCCTCGACCTTCGCTCGCTCCGCTCGCTCCTCGGCGATCGCCGCCTCCGTGCGGCTGTCCTCCGCCTTCTCGCGGTGGTGACGCACATCCTGATGCTGCGCCTCACCCTGCGCCTCCGCAAACTGCCTGCGGCTGCGAGCACGGCGGACAGCCGAAACCACGATCGCAAGAACGATCAGGGCACCGATGACTATGGCGATGACTGCAACGGTGGACATCGCTCCTCCTTTTTACATAGAGAGACTCTTCCAATGCCCGCCCTGCGGGGATCGAAACCAATTTGCGCTTTTCTCTCCCGCACCACCCGCCGGAAGAAGGCATAGCCTGAACGGTCGTGGACGGACAGGCTGAATTGATCACCGCTCCGGCGCCCGATCGGGTCGATGAGCTTTTGGGGAAGCTTGGCTTCACTCAGTGGCGGCCTGGTCAGAGGGAGGCAGTCGAGGCGGCGCTTGACGGGCGTGACTCCTTGATCGTGATGCCTACCGGCGGCGGCAAGAGCCTCTGTTACCAGTTGCCCGGGCTGGCCACCAAGGATCTGACGATCGTGGTCAGTCCACTGATCGCGCTGATGAACGACCAGTGGAAGCGTCTCACTGCGGCCGGGCACCCGGTGGCGATGATCTCCTCGGGAATGAGCGACGAGAGAGCCCGTGAAGCCCTGGCCCAGGTCCGCGGCGGCGAGGCGCGGATCGTCTACTGCTCGCCGGAGCGCTTCGGCTCGAATGTCTTCTTGGGCGCGATCGAACAGCGCCGGATCGACCTGCTCGCGGTCGATGAGGCGCACTGCGTGTCGGAGTGGGGACACGACTTCCGCCCCGACTACCTGCGGCTGCCCGAGATCGCACAGCGGCTCGGGCGCCCAACCGTGATGGCCTGCACGGCGACGGCGACCGAGGCGGTGGCGCGCGAGATCGCCGCCCGCTTCGAGATGCGCGATCCGCTCAAGGTCCGCTCGGGTTTCGACCGACCCAACATCTCCTTCGACGTCGTCCGCCTGGAAGGCACCGGCTCCAAGGCACGGCGGATGGCGCTGCTCGAAGCCGGGCTGGCCGACCCGGCCAACCGCCCGGCAATCGTCTACTGCGGCACTCGCCGCGACACCGACGACGTGGCGGCGGCGTTGCGCGAAGCCGGCCTGCGCGCGCTCCGCTACCACGCCGGCATGGAGGCCGAGGACCGCACCGTCACCCAGGCCCGCTTTATGGCCGGCGAGGTCGAGGTGATCGTCGCCACCAACGCCTTCGGCATGGGAGTGGACAAGGCCGACGTGCGCTCGGTCTGGCACCTGGCGATCCCGACCAGCCTCGAGGCCTACTACCAGGAGGCCGGGCGCGGGGGGCGCGACGGGCTGCCGGCGAAGGCCGTGCTGCTGGCGATGAAGGCCGACCTCGGG
>DATCPU010000271.1:0-3640 GCA_036569925.1 Candidatus Dormiibacterota bacterium | reverse complement strand
ACTGTAGCGTTGACGCCATGAGCAGCTTCCCGGATAAACAGGGCCCGGCGCTGCGGTGAGCCGGTTTCGCGACGAGATCGGGGAGCAGCCCAGCATCGCCGCCGGCATGCTTTCGGCAGGCCGCGACCGGGTCGATTCGATTGGCGCGCGGATCAGGGAAGCGCGGCCCCGCGGCTTCGTGATCGCCGCCAGGGGCAGCTCCGACCATGCGGCTTTGTACGCCAAGTACCTCTTTGGGCGCCGCAACCGAGCTCTTGTCTCGCTGGCGGCGCCCTCGTTGTTCACCCACTATGCAAGCCCTCCTCGGCTGGAGGGCCAATGCGTCATCGGCATCTCGCAGTCAGGCTCGTCGCCGGACGTCATCGCCGTGATCGAGGAGGCGGTCAGGCAGGGCGCGTTGACCCTGGCGCTCACCAACGACCCCGATTCCAAGCTTGCAGGCGCTGCCGAGCTGGTGCTCCCTCTCGGCGTTGGGGCGGAGCGGAGCGTCCCCGCTTCCAAGACCTACACCGCAAGCCTGCTCGCGCTTGCGCTCCTCTCACAGGCGATCGATCCGCAGCCAGCGTTCGAGACCGCCCTTGCCCGGGTCCCGCACGCCATGGAAGAGGCGCTCGCCCACGAGGCGGAGCTCGACCGGCTGGCCCCCGCGCTGCTTGGGCCGCGGGCGATTGTCCTCGCCCGCGGCTTCAACCTTGCGACCGCGGAGGAGGTCGCCCTGAAGCTCACCGAGACAAGCTACGTCCTGGCCCGCGCCTGGTCGGTGGCCGATTTTGCGCACGGCCCGATCGCGGTCGTCGATCAGGACTTTCCCGTGCTGTTCGTCGCCGGGGGCGGCCCGGTCGCCCCGGATCTCGAGGCAATCGCCCGGCGCTTGGACGGCTATGGCTGCCGAGTGATCGGGCTGTTCGATGGCGAAGCGGCAGGGATTGACGTGGGCTCGACGGTCGGCATCGACTCAGGCCTCCCCGAGGACCTGACGCCCCTTACGCTCGCCGTTCTCGGCCAGCTGCTCGCCCATCGCGTGGCGGTCGCCCGCGATATCGACCCCGATCGACCGCGCGCCCTCAACAAGGTAACGCGCACCTGGTGACCCGCCTGGTGGCGCGGCTCTCGAAGCCGTCGATGGACTGGCTGCTCGTGTTCGTGCCGGTCTCGATAGTCGCCGACCTGCTGGGTCAGCCCGTCGTCGTCTTCATCACGTCAGGCCTCGCCATCGTGCCGCTCGCCGGGCTCATCGGGCGCTCCACCGAGCAGATCGCGAATCGGGTCGGTCCACGCCTTGGCGGCCTTTTGAACGCCACCTTCGGCAACATCACCGAGCTCATCGTCTGCGTCCTGCTGATCAGAGCCGACAATTTTTTCATCGTCAAGGCGTCGCTGATCGGGTCGATCCTCGGCAACCTGCTGTTGGTGCTCGGGATCTCGTTCATAGCCGGCGGCATACGCCACAAAGAGCAGCATTTCAATCCCCGCGCCGCCGGCGTTCACTCCGCGTCGCTGCTGCTGGCGGTTGCCGGCCTGCTGATGCCGGCCCTCCTCGTACTGACGACGCCGAGCGTTGGCTTTGTCCAGAAAGAGGTGGTCAGTGGAATCGTGGCGATCGTCCTGATCGTGCTCTACGTCGCCGCGCTGGTCTTTACCGAGATAACGCATGCCCATCTCTTCGAGAGCAAGGCCGAAGACGAGCGCGCGGCGAAATGGTCGATGCGCACATCGGTCATCGTCCTGGTGGCCGCAGCATTGCTCGTCGGGTTAGAGTCCGAGTTCCTGGTCGGCTCGCTGACCCCTGCCATCGAAGCGTTGAGCCTGCCCCCGATATTCGTCGGCCTGATCGTAATCCCGATCATCGGCAACGCTGCAGAGCACTCATCGGCCGTGTTTTTCGCGATCAAGAACCGGCTTGACGTCACCCTCGAGATCGCAGTCGGCTCGTCGACCCAGGTGGCGATGTTCGTCGCGCCGATCCTGGTTTTCGTCAGCCTCGCACTTGGGCATCCGATGGACTTCGTCTTCACCGCGTTTGAGATCGCGGTGGTGTCGGTCGGCACCCTCATCGTCGCCCTGATCGCGCTCGAAGGGCGCAGCAACTGGCTGTCGGGCATGCAGCTCGTCGGCGCCTACATCGTCATCGCGTCCGCAGGCTTTTTCATCAAAGCCACTAGCTAGGAGCCGGGTTTACTCTCGCTCCTGCCGGGCCTGGCAGCCCACGCAGCGGGTCGCCTCGGGTAGGAACTGCAGTCGCTCGGCTGAGATCTTCTGGCCGCAATCCTCGCAAATGCCGTACTCGCCCGTGGCTTTGCGGCTCGTGGCCCGTTCGGCCTGCAAGCGGTTCTCATCGAGCAGCCGCTGGACGCTCTCGGTCGTTGCCTTGTCGCTGAGAATCTGCGCGAAGTCGGACTCCCCGAAACCCTTGCTCATGACCCCAGCCTAGACCTCCAGAGGCGCTAAATCCACCCCCATAACACCGGCCGTCAGGTCCGCACGTCGCTGCTCGCGACCTCGCCGCTGTCGTCCCAGCCGTGCCAGCCGTGGGGCTCGATCCAGGCGCTGACGCGCTTGGCGCTCCGGTTGGAGAACGGCTTGCCGGTGTACCTCAGGCACAGCCGGTCGATGTCCGCCAGGGTCGAGTCTTCGGCGAACCGAACCACCGAGCCATAGAGGCTGACATGGCGATACCAATCCTGACCTCCGCTGAGGGCAGTCAGGCTGGCCTTGGGGTTGGCTCGCAGCCAGCGCAGCCGGCTGCGCCGCTCGTGCATGTTGACCAGGATCATGCCCTCCTCCCAGTCGTACCAGGTGGCGACGGACATCGGGTAACCGTCAGGGCGGATGAAGGCGATCACCGCCGGATTGGGCCGCTTCAAGAAATCGACGACGGGTGGCGGCAGCTCGAGCAAGGTCCAAAGTCTGACACCAGCCAACCGCCGGCATGCGTTACGGTCGTTTCATGACGGTTCAAGCTCGCGGCCTCAAGCTCGACGCGGTCCTCGATGAGCCGATCGACTGGCGCTACAAGGCATTCCCGGCCGGCGCCCCGATCACGATCCGCGACGTGCGTTCGCGCGGCTGGAACGTCCTCGGAAGCGACTTCCTCCCTCCTGTGATGGTGCTGAAGGACTCGGCGTTGCGCCACAACAGCAAGCTCGTGGCTGCTTACTGCAAGCGCCACAATTTCCTGCTCGCGCCGCACGGCAAGACCACGATGTCGCCGCAGCTCCTGAAGCTCCAGCTCGACGACGGCGCCTGGGCCGTGACAGCAGCCACGATGAGCCAGGTTCGCGTCTGGCGGGCCATGGGCGTCGAGCGTGTGATCCTCGCCAACGAGCTCGTCGATCCGGCAGCCATTCGCTGGTTGGCAAGCGAGCTGGAAGCCGACGCCGGGTTTGACTTCTATTGCCTCGTCGACTCCGTAGCCGGCGTGCGGCTGCTCGAATCGATCCTTGGCGAGACCAAGCTTTCCCGGCGCTTGCAGGTCCTGCTCGAGGTTGGCCCGAAAGGCGGCCGGTCGGGCTGCCGGACTCGCGATCAGGCCTTCGAGGTGGGGCGCGCTGTCGCGGCCTCGCAACGGCTCGAGCTGGCGGGGGTCGAAGCCTTCGAGGGGGTGATCGACGGACCAGGCCTGAGCGCCACGCTCCACGCC
>DATCPU010000270.1:0-8985 GCA_036569925.1 Candidatus Dormiibacterota bacterium | reverse complement strand
GAGACGGTCCTCCTCAATTACATCAAGCAGCGTCGCTGGTTCGCCGGCAAAGCACGGCGGCTCAAGGCCGCCCAGATCCAGGACCTCATCACGGTGCCCGGCATCGACGGCACCGCCTACCTCGTCACCGTGGTCATCTCCTACTCGGAGGGCGATCCCGACACCTACCTGGTGCCGATGGCATACGCCAGCGCCGCCGAAGCGCCACAAATCCTCGAGCGGTGGCCGCACGCAGCCATCGCCTGGCTGCGCTCTGACGAAGCCGACCAGCGCGGCCTGCTTTACGACGCCCTGGGCCCCCCAGGGTTCACCGACTCGCTGCTCGCCGCGATCGCTCGGCGGCGCCGCTCGACCAGCCCGAACGGGACCCTGGTCGGTTCAACGACCAAAGCATTCGCGCGCTTGCGTGGCCCAGAGACCATCAGGTTGGAAGCCGCCCTGTCGGTGACGGAGCAGACCAACAGCTCGGTGGTCTTCGGCGAGCGGTTGATCCTCAAGATTCCGCGCCGCCTCGAGGAGGGCATGAACCCTGAGCTGGAGGTGGGCCGCTTCCTAACCGAGAACACTGATTTCGCCCACATCGCTCCGATCGCCGGCAGCCTGGAGTTCCGCCGCGAGCGGTCTGAGCCTGTGATGCTGGCGATCCTTCAGGGCTATGTGCCCAACCAGGGCGACGCGTGGCAGTACACGCTGACGACGCTGGCTCACTTCCTGGCCGGCGCCGAGGTTTCGGCGACGGATGCACCGTCGACGCCCCGCCGGAGCGTTGTGCAGGCGAGCGTCCATGAGCTACCCGAGGTGGCAACGCGGACCGTCGGCGGGTATCTCGAGTCGGCCCGACTGCTCGGACAGCGGACGGCTGAGCTGCACGCCGCGCTGGCGTCAGACCCCGACGACCCGGCCTTCGCTCCCGAGCACGTGTCGCAGCAGGATCAGCGCTCGATCTATCAGTCCCTGAACGGCGTCGCGCTGCGGTCGATGGAGGTGCTGCGCAGCCAGCTCAAGCGCCTCCCTGAGGACGCGCGCGAGGAGGCGCATCAGGTGCTCGAACTGGAGCCACGCATCATGTCGACGCTCCGCGCGTTCCTCGGCCGGAGGCTCACCACGACACGCATACGCGTGCACGGCGACTATCACCTGGGCCAGGTGCTTTACACAGGGAACGATTTTGTCATCATCGATTTCGAGGGCGAGCCGACACGGACGCTATACGAGCGACGACTCAAGCGCCTTGCGCTGAAAGACGTGGCGGGCATGCTGCGCTCGTTCCATTACGCCAGCGAGACTGCGCTGAAATCCGAGAACATCCCGGCCGAATCGACAGTGCGATCCCAGGCCTGGTCGCGACTTTGGGTCGAGTCGGTGTCCGCCGCATTCTTGCGGGGCTACCTCGCCACCGCCGGCTCCGCGTCGTTCGTCCCGCACGCCAACGACGATCTCGAGATGGAGCTGAAGACAATGCTTCTGGAGAAGGCGCTGTACGAGCTCCGCTACGAGCTGAACACGAGGCCGGATTGGGTGCGCATCCCGCTTCGTGGCATCCTTGAGCTTATGGCGCCGGCATGATCGCGCCCTCGCTGCTCACCCCCTTCGATCTGCATCTGTTCAACGAGGGCACCCACGGCCATCTCTACGAAAAGATGGGCGCACACCTGTCAAAAGAGCCCGAGGGCGCAACGTTCGCGGTCTGGGCGCCGAACGCGGACTCGGTCAGCGTCATCGGCGACTTCAACTTCTGGGACAAGAACACCAATCAGCTGCATCCGCGCGAGCAGTCTGGGATCTGGGAGGGCTTCGTGCCCGATGTGCGGCACGGCGCGCTGTACAAATACCACGTCCATTCGCGCGTCACGCGCGCGGGCCAAGATAAGGCGGACCCGTTCGCCGCGTTCTCCGAAGCGCCCCCGCGCCAGGCCTCGGTTGCGTGGGACCTCACCTACGACTGGGGCGACGGCGCGTGGATGTCCGAGCGGTCGCGTGCCAACGGACGCCAGGCGCCGTGGTCTGTCTACGAGCTGCACATCGGGTCGTGGATGCGAGTGCCGGAGGACAACAACCGCTGGCTAACCTACAGGGAGCTGGCGCCAAAGCTGGCCGACTACGCGTCGAGCCTGGGCTTCTCGCACGTCGAGCTCATGCCTGTGATGGAGCACCCGCTGTATCAATCGTGGGGATACCAGGTGGAGGGGTACTTCGCCCCGACCAGCCGGTACGGCACGCCGCAGGACTTCATGTACCTCGTGGACCACCTGCACCAGAGGGGCATTGGAGTGATCCTCGACTGGGTGCCGTCGCACTTCCCCACCGACGAGTTCGGGCTGCAGAGCTTCGATGGCACTCATCTGTTCGAGCACGCGGACCCGCGACTGGGACTGCATCCCGACTGGGGTTCGTCAATTTTTAACTACGGGCGCAACGAGGTGCGCGGCTTTTTGATGAGCAGTGCGCTGTCGTGGCTCAACCGGTACCACGCGGACGGCCTACGAGTCGATGGCGTGGCTTCGATGCTTTATCTGGACTACTCGAGAAAGCAGGGGGAGTGGATCCCGAACAAGTTCGGCGGCCGCGAGAACCTCGAGGCTGTCGACTTCCTGCGCCGGTTCAACATCGAGGTCTACAAGGAGCAGCCGAATACCCAAACGATCGCCGAAGAGTCGACCTCGTGGCCGATGGTGTCGCGCCCGACCTATCTGGGCGGCCTGGGCTTTGGGATGAAGTGGGACATGGGCTGGATGCACGACACGTTGAAGTACATGTCTGAGGACCCGGTTCACCGCAAGTTCCACCACAACGACCTGACGTTCCGGATGCTCTACGCCTTCAATGAGAACTTCATGTTGCCGCTATCCCACGACGAGGTGGTGCATGGCAAGGGATCGCTCATTCGCAAGATGCCCGGGGATGAGTGGCAGAAGTTCGCCAATATGCGGCTACTGTTCGCGTGGATGTACGCGCAGCCGGGCAAGAAGCTGCTCTTCATGGGCAGTGAGTTCGGACAGTGGGACGAGTGGGACGTCGAGAGCAGCCTTGACTGGCACCTGCTGAACCACGCGCCCCACGCCGGCTTGAGCCACTGGGTCGGGGATCTCAACCGCGTGCTTCGAGAGGAGAACGCTTTGCACGAGATCGACTTCGACCCGGCGGGCTTCAGCTGGATCGATGCGAGCGACAACGTGCAGAGCGTCGTAAGCGTGCTGCGAAAGGGGGTATCGGCCGACGACCTGCTCATCGCCGCCTTCAACTTCACGCCTGTGCCGCGGCACAACTATCAGATCGGGGCCCCGCGGGGCGGGCACTGGCGCGAGCTGTTGAACAGCGACGCGCCGATGTATGGCGGGAGCGGCCAGGGCAACCTGGGCGGGGTCGACGCTTCGCCGGTTGGGCGGCACGGCCACCTCCACAGCGTGACGCTGACGCTGCCGCCGCTGGGTGCGATCTTCCTGAAGCCGGAGTAAGGATCCCCGGCAACGCGCGGGGATCCGGCCATTTGTGCCCTTTTGGCCCGACTCTTGCGGGTGACACGCCATTTGTGCCCTTGTGGCCGGGTTCCGGGTGGTCGCTAGCTCAGGCTGGACGTATCGGCAAGGCTCTGCCGGACTTGCATGGCGACTGTGTCCGGCGCCCCGTAGACGTCGGCTGCGGTGAAGCGGAGCAGGCGATAGCCGGCGCCGACAAGGCCGTTCTGGCGGCGATTGTCTTCGACCATTCGATCTCGATGGTTGCCGCCGTCATATTCGATTGCCAGACGGTGTTGCCGATAGAGGAGGTCCGGACGGCCCAAGAAGCGACCTCGGTCGTCGTTGATCGAAACCTGTACCTCTGGCCGCGGAAGTCTTGCCCGCACCAATAGCATCCGCAGTCGGGTCTCCATGGCGGACTCGGCTTCCGGCTCCGCCAGGTCGAGCGCCCGACGAAGCCGCGCGATGCCTCTAGCACGCGGATGGTCGGCCACGTAGCTTCTCAGGTCTGCCATCGAAACGAGTTGGGCGTGAAGGAACACGTCGACTGCGACGACGCCTTCCGTCAATGGATTTCTTCCGCCCAGGTCTACCACCGTGCGGAATGCTGACGTTGTTGGCAGTCGGCGCCGCAGCACGATCTCTCCGGGAGCAAGGGCGGCGCGGCGAACAGAGGCGCCAGCGCGGCGGCTGCTTCCGGCCGGTTCAGGAATCGTGATCTCGATCGGATCGCACGGCGGGACGTCAAGGCCGTGCAGCCAGGCGGCTGTGCGCCCGGAAAATGCAGCGCCGGATGGGAGGCGTCGAGCGACACCCGTCAACGTCAGCAGCGGGCTTACTTTCAAGCCCACCCAGTGATAGACACCTGATCCCAGAGGACGGTAAGCGGCTCCCCGCATCTGGCGGCGGGTCACACCAACGCCGCGAGCGTCTGAAGTCGTGAACGGCTTTTTCCTGAGTGAGGCCGGCACCTTGTGGCGGACTGGCATGTCGGTAGGATCGCCAAGTCGGCCTGATAGGACAAGCGAGGTCGTTAAGGAGGGCCATCTGTGACCTTTAGGCCGCATCAATGCGGAGATGCGGCCATCTGTGACCTTTTGGCCGAGTCTGTGACGGGATGCGGCCATTTGTGCCCTTTTGGCCGTTTCCCAAAGGGGGTTACGAGGGCGCTACAGGGGGGCTGTGGACAGACGCGTGACCAGGTTGACGCCCACCAGCGTGGTTTGCGGCGGACCCTTCAGCTTGTGCTCGATGCGGTCGGCGATCGCCGCGATGCCCAGGCGGGCCAGCTCGTCCCGTGGTTGGGCGACGGTGGTCAGGGAGATGCGGGCCAGCCCCGCCATTGGCACATCGTCGAAGCCGACTATGGACAGGTCACCCGGGACGTGAAGATCGACGCGGTCCGCAAACTCCTGCAGCGCGATCGCCGCCACGTCATTGGACGCGAACACCGCCGTGATGCGTTCCGGGCCGTTGAACACATCGACCAGCTTGCGGTCGACCCCATCGACCGACGCATGGTCGGAGGGCGGCGACCAACCGATCCGCATTACCGGTCCTAGCCGCGCCTCAGCCAGCGCCTCTTGGTAGCCCTCCCAGCGCGACAGATCCGACCTGTCCTCGAGCTCGGGAATCGAGACAAAAGCGATGCGCCGGTGGCCGCCGTCGACAAGGTGCCTCGTCCCCAGCTTGGCCCCGCGAACGTCGTCGACAGACACCACGTCGCCCCACTCTTCATTGCAGCCGACGAAAACAACGGGCACCTGGTACTGAAGGGTTTCTCGCATCGTGCGCGAGTCGCCCGAGAAGGTCAGAAAGACGATGCCCGCCACGCGGTACTCGAGCAGCGTTTCCACCCCGGCGATCTCGCTCGTGCTGTCGCCCTCGGTGTTGCAGAACATCGCTGTGTAGCCCCGGGCGGCCGCATGCCGCTCGACGAGTTTGGCCATCTCCGCGAAGAACGGGTTCGCGAGGTCGCCGACCACCACGCCGAGGATGTTGGTTCGCTGTTGAACGAGCTGGCGGGCCAGGACGTTCGGGCGATAACCAAGCTGGTCGATGGCCGCCCGCACCCTCTGCCGGGTCGACTCGGACACTCCCGGGAACTCCCGAACGACATTCGACACAGTGGATTTCGAGACGCCCGCTCGCGAGGCCACGTCGAGGATCGTCGGGGGCTTTCGAGCCGGCGGAGCCGAGTCCTGACCCGCTGCCATACCCGGCAATGTTATTCGGCGTTGGAACGTTCTTGAGGCTGGGGCGCTAGTCGAGCTGCCAGCGGTGGTCCGGATCAGTCGTCACCAGCCAGCGGCGGTGCGGGCCCGCCATCACGTTCAAGTAGTAAAGGTCGTAGCCGGGTCCTGCGGCCACAGGGTGATAGCCCCGTGGCACCAGGACCACGTCGCCATCGCGCACCTGCAGCGCCTGGTTCAGCGCCCGATCGTCCGTATAGACGAGCTGCACGGCGAAGCCTTCAGGGCGCACCATGCGGTGGTAGTAGGTCTCTTCGAGGTAGCTCTCGCGCGGAAGATCGTCGGTGTCGTGCTTGTGTGGCGGGTAGCTCGACCAGTTCCCGCCAGGCGTAAACACCTCAGTGACGAGAAGAGACTCCGCTGGCCGGTTCTCCATGAGGATGTTGTAGATGGTCCGCTCGGTCCGCCCAGAGCCGCGCTTGAAGGGATGGATATCGCTCGCCGATATCCGCGCGGCTTTGGCGCCCGTCACTGCCGGCGCCCAGCACAGTGCGGCTTCGCAAACCTCGCTTGCTCCGGTGATCGCGAGCATGCCGCCTGGAGGCACGTAAACAGCATCTGGCGGACCGCTGAAAATCGTCTCCCGGGAGCCGACGCTGCGCCATTCCGAGTCGCCATAGGCCACGTCGGCGCGACCCGAGAGCATGACCACGCACGCTTCACGTCCTTCAGTCGAACGGGCTACGGTCGCGCCGCGAGCGAGCCTGCAGACCTCGAACCCAACATACTTCCAGCCAGCTGCCTCCGGTGTCACGTAAACCAGCCGGCCTTCGTCGTCGGGCGCCTTGTGGCTCGGCACGACCAAGCCGGATGCCTTCATATGAGCCAGCGCCGGCGAGCCATATCGCGTTCATGCTCCTTTCGCGCTTTCCGAACGTCGCCTGACTCCGAGACCTCGGCCACCGGGACCTCCCACCAGCTGTCGTAGCTGGGGACGCCCTCATAGCGGTCAGCGGGCACGTGGATGACGACTGTCTGGTCGATGGCCTTCGCTGCCACCAATGCATCGCGCAGCTCCTCGACATTGCGAGCGCGGATGACATGCGCGCCCAGACCTTGTGCGTTCAGCGCTAGATCGACTGGCAGGGCTTTGCCGTCGCGCTGCCCGGAATCATCGCCAAGCGATCCGTCGCCGCGATAGCGGTAGCGCGTGCCAAAGCCCGCCGTACCTTTCGAACGCGACAGCCCGCCTATGGAAGCAAAGCCCTCGTTGTCAACCAGCACGACCGTAAGCTTGAGCCCCTCCTGGATCGACGTGACCAGCTCCTGCGCCATCATCAGATACGAGCCGTCGCCGACCATCACGTACACCTCACGTGAGGGATCAGCGAGCTTGACGCCAAGGCCGCCCGCGATCTCGTAGCCCATCGTTGAGTAGCCGTACTCCACGTGATAGCCCTTTGCATCGCGAGTGCGCCACAGCTTGTGCAGATCACCGGGCATCGAGCCGGCCGCGCAAACGACCACATCCCGCGGTCCCGACAGCTCGTTCACCGCTCCAAGCACCTCCGACTGAGCGGGTAGGCCGGCATGTCCGAGGTGATAGAGGCGCGAGACCTCCTGGTCCCAATCCTCGTGCAGCTTCGTGCACTCCTGGCGGTAGTCGGATGCGACCGCCCAGCCTTTGAGGCGCTCCGTCAGGGCCTCGAGAGTCGCGCGCACGTCGCCGATCAACCCAAGGCCGCCCACCTTGTGGGCGTCAGCCTCGGCAACGTTGACGTTGATGAAGCGCACGCCGGCATCCTGGAAGGCGGTCTTCGACGCAGTCGTGAAGTCGCTGTACCGCGTGCCCAAGCCGATCACGACGTCGGCCCGTACCGCCACCCGATTGGCGGCCAACGTGCCGGTGGCCCCGATGCCTCCCATGGCGCTCGGGTGGTCGAACAGCAATGACCCCTTGCCCGCCTGGGTTTCGCCGGTAGGGATCCCTGTGGCGTCGACAAGCCGGCGCAGCGCCTCCGTCGCCTCGGAGTAGATGACCCCGCCGCCGGCGATGAGCAGCGGCCTTCTCGAAGACCGGATGATCGCCACGGCTCGATCCAGGGCGGCCGCATCGGGCAGGGGCCGGCCGACGTGCCACACGCGATCCGCGAGGAACTCGGCCGGATACTCGAACGCCTCCGTCTGCACGTCCTCCGGCAGAGCCAGCATCACCGCTCCCGTTTCGGCCTGGCTCGTGAGCACGCGCATCGCCGCCAGGGCAGCCGGCACCAGCTGCTCCGGCCGCTGGATGCGATCCCAGTACCTGCACACCGGCCGGAAACAGTCATTGACGCTTAGCTCACCGCGGCTTGGAGACTCCAGCTGCTGCAGGACAGGGTCCGGGCGTCGCGATGCAAAAACGTCGCCGGGAAGCAGCAGTACCGGCACCCGATTGATGGTCGCGGCCGCAGCTCCGGTCAGCATGTTGGTTGCACCCGGCCCGATCGAGGTCGTGCATGCGAGTGCGGAGAGACGGTTTCGCATCTTCGCGAAAGCCGAGGCAGTGTGAACCATGCCCTGCTCGTTGCGAGCCTGGTAGTAGGTCAAGAGCTCAGGATGCTCAGCCAACGCTTGGCCGATGCCGGTGACGTTGCCGTGGCCGAAGATGCCGAAGCAGCCTTCGAAGAAGCGATGCTCGTGGCCATCGCGTTCGACCCTCTGCGCCGCCAGGAATCTCACCACCGCCTGAGCCATCGTCAAGCGAACAGTCGGGCTCATGCGGCGACCGGGCTTGTGGCGCGCCTACCGACCATCACCGCGGCGATCGCTCCGGCCAGCAACGCCGCCAGCGCGTACACGTAGAAGGCACTTTGAATCCCCGCCAGAGACCATGCGAGACCTCCCAACACCGGTCCTATTGTGAGGCCGACATTTTCGAACTCTCCGAAGATCCCCATGAAAAAAGCATGGCGCCGCCGCGGGATTGACTCCGAGATCCAGGCTGTCGCGGCGGGCCAGATTAGTGCTCCACCGAGAGCGCGTATGGCCGCCGCCGTGATCACCTGGGCGAACGAGCCGGCGGTGGCATAAACAAGGAATCCGACCACCGAGATGACGCCGCCCGCGACCATTGCCTGCTTGCGCCCCCACCTGTCCGCGGCGTAGCCGCCGGGAATCATCAGGAGTCCACCCAGCACGCCCACCACCAGCATTGCAGTGCCGGCGCTCGCCGCCGAGAGCTGGAGGTGGGTGGTGACCAAGAGCGGCAACAAGGCGAGCTCGCCTCCTGCGCCGACCTGGATCAACAACACCATCGATGCTGTCACCAACAGCACGCGCATCACACCGCCTCC
>DATCPU010000269.1:0-16838 GCA_036569925.1 Candidatus Dormiibacterota bacterium | reverse complement strand
CGTCCGTGCCGAGGACGACACGGCCACCGCCGAACTGGTCGGCGGCTCGACCCTCGTCCGGCTGATCCACGATGGCGAAAATTGGCTGATCGCGGGCGGCCTGAGCTTCTGGACGGCGCGGCATCTGCCGGGCCAGAAATTGAAGGGAGGCACCGTATGACCATCGCCACCCGCGAGTCCCCATGCGCTGTTGACCGGACCCGGGCGGTAAGGGCGTTCCGGGCAGAGCGGGCACGGGGCAGCTGCCCATACCGGAGGTCCAATCGTCCACGCATGACATCTGCATGTTGACAAGCACTCGCGCAAGCGGATAAGAAGACTCCGCGCTGAAACGACGATGGCCTATGACGTGATGGACCGGCTCGAAAGCGAAACCGACCCGCTTGAACGCACCGCGGAATGGGGCTACTACAAAGACGGCTCGCTGAAGGATGAGCCAGGCCGGGTTTCACGGAGACTCTGATCTACGGTCTCCGTGAACCCTGGTCCGGCTCACATCTGAGCTGCGCGACGAGCTGAGTGCGCGTTTTTCTTGACTTCCAAGGCTGGCCCGTGCGGATGAGGGGCCGCTATCGGTAAGCCTGAAAATTGGATTGAGACGGACCCGAAATCGCCACTAATCCCCGCGCATCCGCGCGATTTCAGGCACTCGTGCCTGAAATGGAGCGCATTTTCAGGGGCGGTTGGAGATGTCCTGAAAAACAGAAGCCCCCGCTGTGCAGGGGCTTCTGAGCATGGAGCTAGCCGGATTCGAACCGGCGACCTCCTGGGTGCGATCCAGGCTCGCGGAGCTGCTAGAAGTAGATGATTTGCAGGTATTTCACTGGCGACTCGCGAGTCGCGAATGGCGCCCGATAACCGCGGATTAGAGGCGATTGGGCGCAATTGAGCCGCTCGTCGGCCACGAGTGGCTCAAATCGGCGGCACGGGTGCTCCCGGTAAACCCCGCCAAGGGCTGCACCCTGAATCGGCGAGTTGCTGAAAGGGGGGTGCAAGCAGGCGATAATGGACTGCAATGCCCGATCCAGGCTTGAGCGTTACGCAGTGCGAACATGAGCAGACGCGTTTTGAGCGCGTTGAGAGATCACCGAGCCCCATGCTCTTTGGGCTCGTGTATCGGTATACGGGGTATTCCCATCGCGGCCCTCGGGCGCTGAGTCGACGCGAGCCGGCCCAAGGCATGGTCACGATAATCCTCAACTTTGGGCCAACGATGCGAGTGCGGGGACCGACTTCGTTCGCGATGGAGGCCGGCAGCTTCATCGCTGCCCTCAATGACTCCTATGCCATCACGGAAGAAGGAGCGATCTCCCATGGCCTACAGATCGACCTTTCGCCGCTTGGCGCGCACATGCTGCTCGGGGTGTCCATGGGAGACCTCTCGGAATTGATCGTCCCCTTTGAGGATGTGATCGACGCACCCGTATCGACCCTAGTCGAGCAGCTGTTCCTGGCTGCGAGCTGGGAAGCGCGGTTTCAGCTTCTTGACGCTTTTATCCTCGCTCGGATCGGAAAGGCGCGGCCACCCTCTCCTGACGTCGCTTGGGCGTGGCGGCGGCTTTCCGAGACCGGTGGTCGATTGCCAATCAATTCCCTCGCGGCAGAGCTGGGCTGTAGCCGTCGCCACCTCGCTTCACGCTTCCGTGAGCAGATCGGCCCGACCCCCAAGACCGCCGCGCGCATCCTTCGCTTCCGGCGTGCAATGCAGATGCTCGCTGGCGACGACGGTCGGCGCGTGTCCGAGATCGCGGTCGACTGCGGCTACTACGACCAAGCGCATTTCAATCGTGATTTTCGGGAGCTGGCCGGAACGACGCCGAGTACCTTTTTCGGGAGCCGTCTACCCGATGGCTTCGGCGTCTCTGCTTAGTTCCCATTTGTCCAAGACAACTGGCTCTGGCGCCGCCTATCTTGGAGAAGTCAAAAATCGGATAGAGGAGGGAAAATGGCAGGCGAGCTATCGCATTTCGAGATCGGCGTGCCAAACACCGATCGCGCCCAAAGGTTCTACGGCGAGTTGCTCGGGTGGGCTTTCGAGTCGACTAGTCACGGCGCTCGCATCAAGACCGCCGGGCTCCCTGGTGGCATGCACAGAGAAGAGCAGGGCGCCAGTCTTCAGGTGTTCTACGTGGTTCCCGATCTCGATGAGGCCGCCGAGAAGGTAAAGGCGCTTGGCGGCTCGGTAGACGAGGGAGGCGAGGAGAGTCCAGAAGGCCGGTGGCTATATTCCTGTCGAGACGATCAGGGCGTCCCATTCGGCCTGCATGAGCCTGCGAAGGGCTGATGCCGCTTCACTCGTCGTCCCTCTCGCGTGTTCGCGACATTTGCCTCGCGCTGCCGGACACGAGCGAGCGTCTCAGTCACGGCGCTCCGACCTTCTTCGTCCGCAAGAAGAGAGCCTTTGTGATGTACATGGATAATCACCACAACGACGGAAGGCTCGCACTCTGGTGCGCTGCGCCTGACGGATTGCAGGAAGCCCTAGCGGGGGAGGCCAATAGCGCATACTTCGTGCCTCCCTACGTTGGTCATCAAGGATGGGTTGGGATTCGGCTCGATCGCAACAAAGGGTGGGACGAGATCGCCGGACTGATCGAGGACGCTTATCTAAGTGTGGCGAGCAAGGCCTGAACTTTTATGCGACCCGTTGGAGTCGAGAAAATGACGCTCATTAGCAGGGAGCGGATTGCTAGCGCTAACGGGATCGAGATCGCCTACGAGGAATTTGGCCGTCCGGATGGCGAGCCTCTGCTGTTGGTAGCGGGTCTCGGAATGCAGCTTTTGGCCTGGGATGTGGATTTTTGCCGGCTGTTGACGGAGCAGGGTTTCAGGGTAATTCGGTTTGATAATCGCGACATTGGTCACTCATCGAAGGTCTGGGTAGAGAAGACGCCGCGCCATATTGATCTATACCTAGGTCGCCGAGCAACGGCGCCGTACCTGCTGAGCGATATGGCCGATGACATTGCAGGACTTCTCGACCACCTAGAGATCTCAGCGACTCATATCGCGGGAACGTCGCTGGGTGCAATGGTCGCTCAAACGCTCGCCATCGAGCGGCCAGAGCGGGTTCGCTCGATGGTTTTGAGCGGCGGAAGCCGATGCGCGACGAACGCGGGCAGGTGTTGCGGCCACTATCGGCCACCTCGATCAACAAGACGATCGAGGTGTTGCAGTGGGTGCTTTCATTCGCGGTCGAGTACAAGCACCTGGCCGACAACCCGGCCGAAGGCCGGCGCCGCCGGTTGAAGGTTGAGCAGCGCCGGCCGGTTCATCTGGACACCGCTGCGCAGATCGAAGCCCTGCTCGATGCTTCCCTCCAGCTCGACCGCGAGCCGTACTGGCGCAGCTCTGATCGCCGCGCGATCATCGCCACCCTGATCCTTGCCGGCCCGCGCGCCCACGAGCTTTGCCACATGCTCTGGCGTGACGTCGATCTCGCCAACGGGCGTATCTTCATCGGCCGCTCGAAGACCCAGGCCGGCTTGCGCGAGATCAACATGCCATTGATTCTGCGCGACGACCTGGCAGCGCACAAGGCGCACGCCTACCGCAGCGGCCCCGACGACCTCGTATTCCCGACCATGACCGGGGGGCGCCGGGATAAGGACAACCTGCGTAACCGTGTCCTGGGCGCTGCGATCGAGCGCGCCGATCAGCTACTCGAAGAACGCGGCGAGGTGCCGTTGCCAAAGGGCGTGACCCCACACAAGCTGCGGCACACGTTCGCCTCGACCCTGATCGCCTGCGGGGAAGACCCCGCCTCGGTGATGGCCCAGCTCGGCCACACCGACCCGAAGTTCACCCTGCGCGTCTACACCCACATGATGCGGCGCGGCACCGCTGAGCGCAAAGGGTTGAAGGCGCTCGTACTAGGTCAAGATAGTTCCACGGCGCTACGGCGCGATCGTGCCGAGTTGGCTGCATGATTCGGAGGCCGAAGGGGATTTGAAATGCGGTCCAGCTACCAATCCCAGTTCTCCTCGCGGATTAGATCTCGAACATCTATGCACCGGATGTCGTAGTGGTCGCAGACATCTGGAATTTTGGGATTGTTTGCTGCGTCTCGACTTGGCCTCTCCTCGGTGACAACGGTGGCGCTGCCGCACCGTGCAAGTCCGATCACGAATGGGTCAGCTCCGGACCGCAAAGTTTCGGGATCGATCAGCCGCGGGTGAGAGTCAAGGATCTCCGTGACGACTACCTGGATCTCCTCATCAACCTCAACGAATAGATCCGACTGCTCGTTGTGGAGTGCCCATTCGACCAATTCGCTGCTGTGGCGCCCAAGCTCAACTGCTACCTCTTTGGTGGCCCGTAGGTCTCCGGCCCGAATAAGAGCAGGAAAGCGCTCCTCCCAAAGCGTCCGAACAAACTCTGGGGGGAACTGTCGCCAAGCCTCGATTAGTGAGCTGGTGTCGATGCTGTAAAGCAAGGTCAGCGCTCTGAAACCCGCTCCTGGATTTTGGGGAAATGCTTGATCTGGACGTTCAGGTAGTCAGAAGCGTCCGCTGCGGTGATCCGCCCCCGTGCGTAGCCGTCGAGAACAAGATGAGCCAAAGTTGGTCCGGACGTCGCGACGGCGAGCAGAGCCCGCGAGGGAGGGCCAGAGCGTTTTTTTTGGCTGCGCTGAAAATCAGCAAAGTCGTCCTCAAGTCGCTCGGCGGTTGACCGGTAGAAGGACCAATCGGTTCGGCCGAGAGTCAGGAGCCTTCCAAGGATTGCTTCCTGGCTGACACAGAATCGAGCAGCCAGATTACGAAGGTCCTCCGCCGACCAACTCGAGTCATCCGTGGGATGGTCTCGCACTTGTCGCTGCCTGAGAAGCGCATCCTTCGGTATGAGCGCGGCGGCAGCTACGGCATTGCAAAATCGCTCCGTCTCCAGCCGAGATTGGCTGCCCGCTGAGTAGTCGTCTAGGTCGCAGAGTCCACCTTCCCTTAGTAGGACGTGGCAAACCTCATGGAGGAGGGTGAAGACACGGCGGCGCGGAGTGTCCTTGATGTTGGCTACTACTACCGGCAGGGGGCGCTCGGCGAGCGATAGACCATTGGCCTCGCCTGACGGAACCTCCTCCATCTGGGTGACCAAGATGCCACTGTTCTCGATTGCATCGCGCCAGCCGTTGAAGGCGTTATAGGGGCCTTTCCACTCAAACTGCTCCTCTAGTGAGACTCCCAGCAATACGCGGACCCGTTTTCCGGCATCTTCGGGATCGAGGCTTTTACTGAGTTGTAGACCCAAATGGGGTGGCTCTTTTCCTTCCAGGGAAAGAAGTTCAAGCGCCGCCTTTCTTCGGAGAGCGGCCTTGCGAATCTCAAGGCGAAGAATGGGAGATTCAAAAGCGGGCTCATGGCCGATTGGTCGCCGGAAGTCCTTAGGGGGGGCAGGGATTCGGGGCGCTTTCGGCAGGAAGAACGCGGCGATCGGCCGCTTGTAAGCGTTGGCCAGTTTGCGGAGCTGATTGATCGTCGGCCTCGCGACACCCGTCTCCCAGCTTTCAAGCCTCTCGACAGAGACCGAAGCCTTCCGTGCAGCAACCTCGACTTCGAGACCTGCGGCCTGGCGTGCCCACAGGAGAAGTTCTGCCTTTGCAAGTGCTTCTACCCGTTGTGCCATTCTCGCTCCATTGCGAATGAAGCTAGCGACGAAACGGCGCCCTGACAACGAATCAGGTCTGATGCCGGAGATGTCGCAAGCTAGCTGCCATCGCCTGATTCGTCCTCGGCGAGGGTGTAGTCCTGCGGATCGGTCTCCAGAACGCGGCCCGGTTTCCAAGTGATCCCGTCAACGAGGGCGCTCGGAGTAGTTAAGAGCGCCGCCGCCATCCTGATTACTACCTCGAAGCCCGGTAGAAGGTTGCCTTTCTCAATCTTGACGATCATCGTCGTACTGAGGGCCGAGCGGTCGGCCAGCACCTCCTGCGTAAAGCTGGCCTCCTTGCGCAGGCGCAAGACGTTGCTGGCGAAGCGAGCGCGAGCCAGGTCAGGGAACGTCATGGCTTCGGCTTCTCCGGCTCGGCTACCTCAAACTCGCCGTTCACGACCACGGTGTAGCCGGGGTTCCACCCAATGCCAATGGCTAGCTCGTCAAGCGATACCGAAAGGCAGCCGGCCAGCTTGACGGCGGTGTCGATACGGGGAAGGCGGCCGCCCCGCTCCAGCAAGCTGATCTCGGTGCGATGGAGCGAGGCTTGATAGCCCAGCTCTGCTTGCGTCAAGCCGGCACGCACGCGCAGGCGCTCCAGATTCTCCCCGAAGCGGATTTTGACCTCGGGGGTGGGAGGCGTAGTTGAAGGGGTCACGAGCTTGCCTCCTCATCGGGTATGCGTCTGCCTTCGATCTCGAACCAACCCGGAGCGGGACCGGCAGGGCGTTCTTGTTGACTCCACCGCCGGGCTGGGCGAGGCTTGATTTCCTCGAACTCGAAGCGGCCGGGGATCATTCGGCCGGTTCTCCACGACATCCCTTTCAGAAGCTCGCACGGAGAGACTTCAAGGGCGGCAGCCACTTTGAGGATCACTTCCAGCATGGGCATACGCTCGGCGCGCTCGAAGAGGCCGGCATCGTTCCTGTGCAGGTTGCCGCGAAACCCCATCTCTTCCTGCGATATCCCGAGCCTTTGTCGGTGGTGTTTCACGGTATCGCCGAAGCGCCTGAGAATTACGAGGGAGTCAGTCATTTCCCCTGGACCTCCCCGCTGGGTTCGTCAGTCACCTCGAAGCTGCCAGCCGCGAGCCGCCCTGGTCGCCATCTAATGCCTCCGAGCAGCTCGCACGGCTCGATTTCAAGGCCGCCCGCGAGCTTGACGATCGTGTCAAGGCGTGGCAGTCGAACGCCCCGTTCCAGCTCACTAATCGCGGTCCTGTGCATGGAGCAGAGGAAGCTCAACTCCTCTTGCGATAGGTCGGCTAGAACGCGCTCGCGGGTCAGGATCGCGGCGAAGTGTTGGCTGAGATCAGACACGATTGGCCTCCTTCGAGATCGGGCTGGCGTCCAAGCCCTCAAGCAGATGGCAGGGCGATACCCGAAGGCCGGCGGCAACCTTGACGATCGTCCCAAGCCGGGGTTCGCGCCTGGCGTTCTCCAGCTTCTCTATCTCGCTGCGGTGAAGGTTCGCGCGGTCGCCCAAGCCATCCAGCGACACACCGGCACCTTCGCGGCAGCGCCGCAGGTTTTCGCCGAAGCGGCGGCAAAGCTCACGGTCGGTCACGGTCGGCCCCCTGGGATAAGCAGCTCCTCGGGCTGGTCAGGCGGAGGCCCAGGGTGGACTAGCGCCGCGACAATGACACCGCGCTTGCCGCTGCGCCCGTCCGCAATTGCCCATCGCTCGCTGAGCTGTCCCGCGGCGAGGATCGGGGCGCCGCCTTGCAGCTCACGGATTCCATGCTGCTCGGCGAGCGCCCCCGGCACTTCGACCTCGCAGCTTGCCCACGCCCACAGCACTTGCGGGCGCTCGGGGTCGGCGACCGGGAACTCGATCCGTAGCAAGGTGACGGGATCGCCAACTGGACTCCTGGCGAGCCGCGGATCATCCATCAGCGTCCCGGTCAGGATCGAATGGTTCAGGCCAGGCGGGGTCGACTCGGGGAAGCGCAGTCGGCCTCGGCCGCGCCTCCCCGCTCGATGCGTGCAGCCGCTCATGGTTACTTCGCCACTTTCAGGTCGTAGGCCCGCGGCTTCCGTTTGGCCTGGCGGGCCTCCTTCTTTTTCGTCAATCGGGCGAGGCAGTTGGCGACCGCCCCCGAGGAGCGTTCGATCCCTTTCCCGATGGCGCTGGCGGTTAGCGGCCAGTCTTTTTTGTGCTTCCGCATGTAGGCCAGTACGAGGCCGTCCAGCTCGCCAGGGCGAAGGCGCCCGGTGGGCGCAGCGGCCTTTTTGGTCTGTTGCTTCTTGGTCATTTGGTGGCCTCCTTAGCCATCGCTTCCTTTTCATCCCAGGCAGAAATGACACGGCGGCCTGGGGCTGGGCCGGGGTTTTCGTCGGTATCGGGGCGCGCGTCGTCAGGCTCGGGCCACTCTTCGAGGCAGTAGATCGCCGAGCCGAGCAGCCAGAACGCCGCGCTAAGCCGTTCGCCCAGCGCGAACCACGTCGCAGAGTTAGGAGGGGTGAAGGCGGACGCCACCGCCCCGGCGTCCTCCAGCGCGCCGTAAAGCAGGGCACGGAAGCCTTCCATGCGCCTACCGGCCTCCGCTTGTGCGTGGCGCCATTCCCGATGTTGGGGAGACTCGGGCAGCTCACCTACCTGGTGTGCCTTACGCGCAGCGGCCAAGTACCGCTGCCCGGTAAGCGTGAGGCTCCAGTACTCCCGCCCGTAGCGCTCGCGGCTTGCAACCCACTTGTATTTGGCTCGCAGGTGTTCGAGTTGGCGGCGCAAGCGCCGGGTGTTGTGGGCGGTGCGCTCGAAGCCGAGGTGTTCGCCTACGACCACGATCCAAGCGTCTGAGGCGCCGTGGCGGATCGCGCGCTCGATCGCGGCGAGGATCAGCATGTCCGGGGCCGGCTCGAACGGTCCCAGCCGCGGTCCTCGGTACCCATGCGCCCCTCCTTTCGGTAGGGCACCGAAGAGGGCCAAGATGCCGGCCCGAAAGGGCTACGGCGAGTACCGTTCTCCGTGCATCGAAGCTAGTTCTTCGGTGCCAGGCCCCAGGGCGTTAGCGCGCCGCTGGGGCCACTTATGTTTAGGTCGCCGACCGTAGCTCCATTGGCCCGGCAGAGCGAGCCGAAATCGGCATGAATCGGCGGTAATCCGCGGCAATCGCCGGGATTTGAGCCACTAGTGGCTCAAATGGAGCGCGATACGGCGGGATCGCTGGGGATTCCGAAAACGCAGAAGGCCCCGACTAGCAGGGCCTTCCTGAAGTGGAGCTAGGCGGATTCGAACCGCCGACCTCCTGGGTGCGATCCAGGCGCTCTGCCAGCTGAGCTATAGCCCCTCGTGCGTGGCTGGGAGGATCGTCCCAGAGGCCGCGCAAGTACAAGGATAACCGCATAGTCTTTAGGTTCCCCAGGGATCTGCAATGGGCATTCTCGACGACGCGATCAAAGAGCACTTGGAGCTGAAGCGCCAGCACGGGGCCGCTGACGACGAGCTAAAGCAGCTCGAGGACGAGGCTTTTGGCGCTGCAGAGCGGCCTGGCGACGAGGGATCGGCGCCGGATCCGCTCGCCGAGGCGCCGACCGAGTTCATGTTGCATCTCGAGGTCGAGGAGGAGAGCCGGCGATCTCGCCGCCCCGACATCGCCGATCTGCAGGAGGCGCCCCCGGCGCTCAAGGAGAGTGCGGCAGAGCCCGAGGCTCCCGCCGAAGAGGAGTCGCCGGCGATGGAACACCAGGCCGTGCCCGATCCAGCCCCTGCGCCCGAGATTTCGACCGGCCCCACCACCGAGGAGCGCGAGGCGATCGCCGAGCAGCCAACCGAGATGTACGACATCGAGGAGGAGCTCGCCGCCTCGCAGGCCGAGGCGCCATCCGAGAAGGAGCTGGTCGAGGAGGAGATGGAAGAGCCGCGTCTGGCCCCGGTCGATCCGCTCGCCGGCCTCGACGACGATGCCGCCGAGCCGCTGATCGAGGAGGACGAAGAGGACGACGACTTCTGGGACGAGAAGCGCCTCTCCGACGAGCTCGACCAGGCGCTGGAGGCGCCGGTCGAGGTCGAGGAGGAAGAGGAGGACGCCGTCTTTGAGCCCGAGCCTGCCCCCGAGGCGGAGCCGGAGGCCGAGAAGCCAGCAGCGGGCCCCGACGAGGACGTGCTCGAGGAGACCCCCGATTTCCTCGAGGAGGCTCCCGAGGACGACCAGCTCTGGTTCGAGCAGAAACCTCCCAAAGACTTCGATTTCGACGACTGATTGGACCGGGCGTTAGCTCGCGACCTGTTTCACAATTGGCACACTTACGTTTCCCACGTGTGACAGTTGTCTGAGTAGCCTAAGCGGAGATGGCTCCGCTGAAGAGGGATCTGGCCGAGCTCAAGGTCGCGGCAGATCTGGCTGAGCGTGGCTGCTCGATCTCCTTCCCCTTCGGCGAGGATTGCGACTACGACCTGATTGCGGATCTGGACGGTCAGATTCACCGGGTTCAGGTCAAATACACGGAGTCCGACGGACGGGTCATCAACGTCCGGTGCCGATCGCACTCGCTCACCAACGGCAAGATCCGTCGGACGAAGCAATACACGGCAGAGACAGTCGACTGGATCGCTGTCTACGACCGAACCTCAGGTCACTGCTACTACCTTCCTGCCAGCGAGCTGGACAACACAGGGAGGAGCATGCTCCACCTTCGTTTAGTTCCCGCCCGCAATGGCCAGCGCATAGGCGTTCGGGACGCTGACGAATACGTCGATCCCGATTTCAGTCGAGATCCGAGGATGGAGCCAGCGGGGCTCGAACCCGCGGCCTCCGCCGTGCAAGGGCGGCGCTCTTCCAGCTGAGCTATGGCCCCTCTCGATCAATTGTAGGCGCGTGGCTGGCGCGCGCCAGGCTGGGGAGAGCTACCCCGCCAACCCAACAGGAGTGAGCAGGGCTCGCCCGGCGAAGCCCACCGCCCGGTCGTTCACCGCCTCGTAGTCCTTGCGCAGCGGCGGCAGCTTGCGCAGGGACCAGAGCACCTCTGCTCCGACCCAGGCGGCGTCGCGGGCCTTTTCGATGTCCCACACGGCGACGACGTCGTCCACTGGGTTGAAGGCCAGGTCGAGCTCCTTCAGCAGTCCGGTCATCATCCACGCCTTCATCTTCTTCTCCACTTCCGCGATCAGGCCGTTCACCGACTGGTAGTCCGTGTGCTCCGGGCCGTCGTCGCTCGGCTCGGTCCCACGTGCGGCGCAGGCCTCGCAGATGACGATCGAGAGGTCGTGGTTGATGTGCGCGTTCATCCCGGCCAGCGCGAACTGCACGGGGGTGACGCCGGTCGCGAAGCGCGCTTCGAACAACGGCTTCCAGGCGTGGAACGGATACCCGGCCGGCAGCTTCGTGCCGTCGCCCGCCGCGTCGAACGCGGCGAAGTAACGCGCGGCGAAGACGACGTCGAGCGCGGCGAGGAACTCGGGCGCCGCCTGATGCTCCGCGGGCACCGCCTTCTCCACCTGTTGCGTCACTCCGAGATAGAGCTTGTTGAACCACTTGACGCCGTCGCTGGGCGGCAGCGCGGCGTCGATCACTTCGAGGCGGGCGAGCACGTCGGCGACGGTCTTCACGGCGGCTGCCATCTCCCTGCCACAATAGCGCCGCCGCACCGCACTACACAATTTTGACTTTGCAATCCAGGTTCGTTTAGGCTGGCGCGTCATGATCGCCGACCTGCACGCGCACTACCCGATGCGGGTGATCAGCGACATGGACCCGGAGACGACGGCCAGGCTGATGAAGCAGCCGGGGCCGACGCTTCGCGACCGCATCCAGGCGCTGATCCTGAGATTCGCCAACAGGGTCGACAACTACCCCACCTGGGACGGGACTTACAGGATCACTCCCGAGACGCTGCGCGAGGGCGGGGTGGGGCTGGCGATGTCGGTCCTCCTCAGCCCCTTCGACGAGTTCGACCTGGACACCCACTACGCTGCCCCGCCCGAGCCCGGTTACTTCCCCCGGCTTATCGCTCTCCTCGAAGCTGTCGAGCAGGAGGTTGCGACGCACGACCGCTCGCAGCTGCGCCTCGTGCATAACCGGGCGGAGCTGGACGCGGCCGTCGCCGACGGCGCCACCGCCCTCGTCCACTGCGTCGAGGGCGGTTTCCACCTCGGCGACAACGACGAGGAAATCGCCGCCAACTGCGCCGAGCTGGCCGGGCGGGGCGTCGGCTACGTCACCGTCGCCCACCTCGTCTTTCGCCAGGTCGCGACCAATGCCAACGCGTTCCCCTTCCTCCCGGACGGGATCTTCGACTTCGTCTTCCCGCAGCGGGGCAAGGACAGGCTCACCCCACGCGGCGAAGCCGTCGTGCGCGGTCTGGTCGAGAACCGCATCCTGATCGACCTCAGCCACATGGACCCGGGCGGGATCCGGGAGACCTTCGCCCTGCTGGACGAGGTTGATCCCAGCGGCGAGATGCCGGTGGTCTCGACCCACGCCGGCTATCGCTTCGGCAAGCAGCAGTACATGTGCGACGAGGAGATCCTGCTCCAGATCAAGCGTCGCAAGGGCGTCGTCGGGCTGATCATGGCCCAGCACCAGCTCAACGACGGGATCCGCAAGAAGGAGACCACCACCCTCGAGGAATCGCTCGAGGTCATCTGCAAGCACATCGACAAGATCGTCGAGGTCACCGGTGGCTTCGAGCAGATCGCCATCGGCACCGACTTCGACGGTTTCATCAAACCGAGCATGGGTGGGCTCGAGGACGCGGGGGACCTGGCCCTGCTGGAGGCGGCGCTGATCGACCGCTACGGCAGGGAGAACGCCGAGCGGATCACTTGCAAGAACGCCCTCGGGGTACTGCAGAGGCTGTGGCCGGAATCGCCCGGGGGCTCTCCCTCTCCGTCTGTTCCGCCCTCCCCGTGAGCGATTCCGCGCCTGCGCCGGCTGCCGACGGCTTCCACCACCCGGCCTCTGAGCACGACCTGGTCGAGCTTGTCAAGACCGCCTACCGGGAAGGCCGCCAGCTGCGCGTGCGGGGCGCCGCCCACTCACCCTGCGACGCGATCTACACCGACCCGGCCGGAACGCGCCCCAACCGGGTCGACGTGCAGTCGCCCCCACCCGGCCCAAACCTCAACCTGATGCTCGACCGCTACCGCGGCTGGCGCGTGCGCGACGAGGCTCGCAAGCTGGTCGAGGCCGATGCCGGCATCCACCTCGGCGCCGACCCAAGCGACCCGACCGGCACGGCGACCCTCGAGACCAGCCTGCTCTGGCAACTGGCGACCGAGAAGGGCTGGTCCCTGGAGGACACCGGCGGCATCACCCACCAGACCGTCAGCGGCTTCACCGCCACCGGCTCCTCCGGCGGGTCGCTCCAGTACTCCGCCAACCGCAACCTCTGGGGCTTTCGCATCGTCGACGGTCGCGGCGAGGTGCACGAGGTGACGCGCGAGGACGCCGACCCCGAGCCCTTCTACGCGATGTGCCCGAACCTGGGCCTGCTCGGCATCGTCTCCACCATTACCCTCGAGTGCGTCAACGCCTTCGACATCGTCGGGGAGGAGGCGACGACGACGGTCGAGACCTGCCCCGTCGACCTCTTCGGCGCCGGCGCCCCCGGCCGCCCCTCGCTCGAAGCCTTCCTCCGCGACACTGACTTCTCTCGCCTCGAGTGGTGGCCGCAGCGCGGCGCCGACCGGGTGCTCACCTGGCAGGCGCGGCGGATCGCAAGCGAGCCCGGCTTCAAGCCGAAGCCCTACACCCAGTTCGGCGACGATCCCGAAACGGAGCAGCGCCTGTTCGGCATCCTCTTCACGATCATCGGCAACCTCCGCGACCTCTCGCGGGCCAAGGCCAAGCTGGAGGACGACTTCGAGCAGCTGGAGAAGGTGCTGGCGCTGCTCGGCCGCAAGGACCTCGGCACGCTGGGCGAGCTGCTCGGCAAGGCGCTGGCCGCGGCCGCCGAGTTCGGCGTCGACGCGGCGATCACGGTGCTCGAGCCCGCCGCCGGGCTGATCGAGCACGAGCTGCCCGACTTCTTCCCTCGCCTCGTCGACCTCTTCGTCCCCCTCGACGCCGACATAGACGGCGCCGAGAAAGGCAAGCCGCAGTCGTTCCAGGACTGGGGCTGGCACGGCCTGCCGATGGACAACCAGGCCGGCGACGTGCTCATGCCCACCGAGTTCACCGAGGCCTGGGTCCCGCTCTCCCGTACCCGGCAGGCGATGGCGCTGCTGCACGATTACTTCGCCGCGGCCGGCAAGGATGACGCGGAGGCCCTGCGCCGCACTGGCACCTACGCCTGGGAGCTGTACGCGGTGATGCCAGAGCGGTTCTGGATGAACGCCGCGCATAGCAGCGGCGAGGACGAGTGGCGCGACGGCGCCCTGCGCATCGATCCTTACTGGTTCGCCGAGAACGCCGCGAACCCGGCTGAGACGCTGTTCGCCGGACTCTGGGAGTTGCTTCGCGAAGCCAAGATCCCCTTCCGCCTGCACTGGGGGAAGTTCCAGCCGCCCTACGCCAACGGCGACCGCACCTGGGTCGACTTCTTCCGCGCCCAGTACCCGCGCTGGGACGACTTCCTCAGCCTGCGCGCCGAGCGCGACCCGAACAACATCTTCCTCACCGACTACTGGCGTGACCGCTTCGGGCTCTGGGACGAGCCTGCGCCGCGGCCGATCGGGTCCTGAGGCCGAACCTCAGACGAGAGCGGCTGCCGGCTGCGGCAGGTTCTGATCCGCGTGGTAGCTGCTGCGGACCAGCGGCCCGGCGGCGACCGACTCGAAGCCCATCGCGTAGGCCTCCCGCTCGAGCGCCTCGAACTCCTCGGGGTGCCAGTAGCGCTCGATCGGCAGGTGGTTCTCGGTCGGGCGCAGGTACTGGCCGACGGTCAGCACCTGGACGCGGTGCTCGCGCAGGATGCCGAAGGTCTCGACCATCTCCTCGAAGGACTCACCCAGCCCCACCATCAGCCCCGACTTGGTGACGACGCCGGCGCCGCCCATCTCCTTTGCCATCCGCAGCACCCGTGCCGAGCGCAGGAACTTGGAGCCGCGGCGCGCCTTCGGGTAGAGGCGCGGCACCGTCTCGACGTTGTGGTTGAAGACGTCCGGACGCTCGTGGACCACCTTGGCCAGCGGCATCTCCTGGCCGCGGAAGTCGGGGGTGAGGATCTCGACCTTGCAGCCCGGCGCCTGCATCCGGATCGAGCGGATCACGCCGACGAAGGCGCTCGCCCCGTAGTCGGGCAGGTCGTCGCGGTCGACCGAGGTGACGACCGCATGGCGCAGGCCCATCTTCTTCACCTGGTTGGCGACGCGCAGCGGCTCCAGCGGGTCGTTCCAGCTCGGTACCCCCGTCTTCACGTTGCAGAAGCCGCAGCGGCGGGTGCAGACGTCGCCGAGGATCATGAAGGTCGCCGTGCCGCGCTCCCAGCACTCGCCGACGTTGGGGCAGTTGGCCTCCTCGCAGACGGTGTGCAGGTTGTCGCTGCCGATCGTCGCCTTCAGCCGCCGGTAGGTCGGCCCGCCCGGCGCCGGCACCTTCAGCCACGGCGGCTTGCGGGCGCGGCGGAAGGGGACGGTGCCGTCAGCCTCAGCCGCGGTCCCGCCCGGCTTGGCGCGTGAGCGGGTCACGTGGACGCGCTCGGCTGCCGGAAACTCCTCAGCCGGACCGCCCGGCGTCTCCGTGGTCGTCTCGAAAGAGCTCGTCATGCGATCCCGAGCCTAGACCATTGATTCCGCGTCCCCGTGCGACTGGGGGCGGGCGTGGCCAAGCAGATCAAGGACGCAAGGTGCAGCCTTGGCTGGTTGCAAAGGCAAACCCGAGGACGCAGAGATGCGCAGTGCCACGTGCGTCATCCAGGCGTGCGGGGGTGTGGAATCAATGGTCTGACGTTGTCGAGTCCCAGGGCTGCGGGCTCGGTGGTCGTGGCGGTTCGCTCGAAGACCTCGCCGTAGCGCTCGGCGATGGTGTCGGCGAAGGCGGTGAGGTCCTGTTCGGCGCCCAGCTCGCGGCCGAGTGAGGTGACCCGGCAATTGTCGATCCCGCAGGGGACGATCCACTCGAACGGCTGCAGGTCGTTGTTGACGTTGATCGCCAGCCCGTGGGTGGTGACGCCGCGGCTGACGTGGACGCCGATCGAGCCGATCTTGCGCGCCGCGTCGATGCCGGCTTCTGGCCCGGGCGTCTCTCCCTTAGTCCAGACGCCGGTCAGGCCCTCGATCGTGCCCGCCGCGACGCCGTACTCGGCCAGCGCCGCGATCGCCACCCGCTCCAGCTGCCGCACGTACTCGTGGACGTCGTCGCCGTAGGGCTTCAACGAGACAATCGGGTAGGCGACCAGCTGCCCGGGCCCGTGGTAGGTGACCCGACCGCCGCGGTCGGTGTCGCGGACTTCGATCCCCTGCATCTCGTACCACTGGCGCTGCATCGGCAGCTCCTCGTCGCTGGAGCGGCGGCCGCGCGTGTAGACCGGCGGGTGCTCCAACAGCAGCAGCACGTCGGAGACCTCGCCCTCCTGGCGGGCGCTCGCCAGCCAGCGCTGGGCCACCAGCGCCTCCTCGTAGGGGACGAGCCCACACCTGACGACCAGGATTTCGCCGCTCACTCTTGAAATCGTCGCATGCCGCGGCCCTATCCTTCGGCTTTCCGTTCATGGCCCCGCTCCAGTCAAAGCTGCTCCTCCGACCCGACTGGCTTCCGGCCGTGGCGCTCAGCGCCGTACTTGCCGCGGCGATGTTCGCCTGGAACCCGCAGGTCGGCGACCTCGCAGCCCAGGTCTTCCGCACCGAGCTGTTCCAGCGGGGCGGTCTGGCGATCTGGAACGGCAGCTGGTACGGCGGCCACTACACCCTCACCTACAGCGTCCTCTTCCCGCCGCTGGCCGCCCTGCTCGGCCCGCGCCTGGTCGGGACGGTCGCCGTGGTCGCCTCCTCCTACTTCTTCGATCGCCTCGTCCGCGACCGCTGGGGCGAGGCCGCCCGCTGGGCGACTCTCTGGTTCGCCGCCGGCGTGGTGACGCTGCTCGCCGACGGCCAGCTCACCTTCGCCCTCGGCGTCTCCTTCGCCCTCGCCGCGCTGCGCGCCCTACAGCTGCAGCGCACCCCCTTAGCGCTGGCAGCCTCGGCAGCGTGCGCCCTCTCCAGTCCAGTCGCAGCAGCTTTCCTTGCGGGCGTCGTCTTTGCCGGTGCTTGTGATCCGGCTGTCCAGCTCCAGCGCCTCTCCCGCGGGTGGCGTGGGGTATGGGGGGGTCGAGGAC
>DATCPU010000268.1:0-3403 GCA_036569925.1 Candidatus Dormiibacterota bacterium | reverse complement strand
CCATAGAACGTATAGGTGCCGATCACACCCTCCCTCGTCTGCTCGGACCACATCTGGTCGAACACGAAGTTGCCGTGCGCATAGGTGATGAGCTTGCCGTGATAGACCTCGATGCCCTGGTACCAGTGCGGGTGATTGCCGATCACGATGTCCGCCCCCCAATCGATCGACAGGTGCGCGATCGTCACCGGGTCATCGGGCGTGGGCACCGCGGGGTCAGGCATCGGCTGCCGCTCGTACTCCTTCCCCCAGTGAAACTGCACCACCACGATGTCCGCGAGCTGCCGCGCCCGGGCGATGCCCGCCTTCAGCGCCGCCCGGTCGATCGCCACCCCCACCCCGTTGAAGCCGACGAACCCGAACTTGATCCCTCGCACGTTGATCACCGCCACCGGCCCCAGCCCCGACGTCTGCATCCCGTGCTGGTGCAGCAGCTGATCGGTCGCGGTGATCCCCTGCGCCCCGTAGTTGCTCAGGTGGTTGTTCGCCAGGTTGACCACGTCCGCCCCCATGTAAGTGAGGCCGCCGACGGTCCGCGCATCGCCGCAGAACGTGAAGCTCTCCGCAGGGCTCACCGGACAACCCGCGAACAGCGGGGCCTCGAGGTTGATGTAGGTGATGTCGGCGTTCTTCGTGTACGCCGCCGTCGGCCGGAACGGCCACAGGTAGTCGTGCCGCACCGTCTGGTAGTAGTTCACCCCTCGCGCCGGAATGACATCGCCGGTGATGAGCAGGGTCCTGATCTCATCGGGGTTCACCGGCACCTGGTACGTGGGGTGAAACAGCTCCTGCAGGCTCAGCGGCGGCGGCTGGCCGGAGCGCACTGCAAAGGAGGGCTGGTCCCCCGCATCGGGCGGCGCGACCAGGTCGGAGGCCGGCGCCAGGGTGGGCGTCACCGCCACCGGCGGACCTCCCGAGCTGCAAGCGCCCATCAGCAAGAGCACAGCGACCACGCCGGCAGCGCGCTTCACTTCACCGGCAGGCCCGACAGGATGTCCTCGATCGTGATCAGGCGCGCCACGTAAGAGCGCACCGGCTCGCCCAGCTCCCCGCTCGCGCGGAACAGTCCCTGGTTGCCCTCGGTGCGGCGCACTTTGAGCATCTGGGCGTGCTCCGCGTCCAGCGTCCCTCGGCCCAGCGCCGCCTCCACCATGCTCCCCAGCCACGACGAGTACAGCGCCACCTCCTGCACGCGGGGATCCTTGCTGGTGGCAGCGGGAAAGGGTTGGTGGGTGTGCTCATCCCAAAGGCGCCGCAGCCGCACCATTTCGGGACTGAGAGCTCTCAAGCCCCTGCTTTCAGTTGCTCGATGACGGCGTCGGCCACCTGGCTGGTGCCCACGGCCGACTTGTCATCGCGGCGCTCCTTCAAGTCGTAAGTGACGTTGCGGCCGTCGGCGATCACCGCTGCGATCGCGCCTTCCAGGGCGTCGGCCGCAGCCATCTCCTCCAGGTGCCTCAGCATCAGCACGCCCGACAGCATCACCGCCATCGGGTTCACCTTGTTCTGGCCGGCGTACTTCGGCGCGCTGCCATGCGTCGCCTCGAACACCGCGCCGACGGTGCCGATGTTCGCGCCCGGAGCCAAGCCCAGGCCGCCGATCATGCCCGCGCCGAGGTCCGAGATGATGTCCCCGTACAGGTTCAAGCAGCAAAGGACGTCGTATTCCTTCGGTCGCAGCACCAGCTGCATGCACATGTTGTCGACGATGCGGTCGTCGAACTCGATGTCGGGATTCTGCGCGGCCACCTTGCGCGATACCGCCAGGAACAACCCGTCCGTGTGCTTGAGGATGTTCGCCTTGTGCACCGCCGTCACCTTGCGCCGCCCGTTCTTGCGCGCGTAATCGAAGGCGAACTGCACGATGCGCTCCGACCCGCTCACCGACACCGGCTTGATGGAGAGGCCGCTGTCCGGCTTGATCGTCTTCTTCGACAGCTCCGAGATCTCCTTGATCAGATGGTCGGCGTTGGGGGTGCCCAGCTCGAACTCGATGCCCGCGTACAGGTCCTCGGTGTTCTCGCGGACGATCACGAAGTCGAGGTCGTCGCGCAGGTTGCGCGCGCCCTTGTAAGCCTTGACCGGACGCACCAGCGCGTAAAGGTCGAGGGCCTGTCGCAGCGCGACGTTGACGCTGCGAAAGCCGCTGCCGATGGGCGTCGAGATCGGGCCCTTGAGCGCGGTCTTGTTCTTGCGGATCGAGGCCAGCACGTGGTCGGGGAGCGGCGTGCCGTACTCCTTGATGACGTTCTCGCCCGCCTGGTGCACGTCCCAATCGAACGCGACGCCCGTGGCCTCGATGACGCGCACCGCGGCATCGCAGATCTCGGGTCCGACCCCATCCCCGGGAATGAGGGTTACGGCGTGTCGAGTCAAGCTACGCTGCGGCTACTTCTTGAAATAGTCGGCGTTGATCTTGATGAAGTTCCGCCATTGCTCCGGAACCTCGTCCTCTGGAAAGATCGCGTCCACGGGGCACGGATCGACGCAGGCGCCGCAATCGATGCACTCGTCAGGGTCGATGTAATACATATTTGCGGCGTCATCGGTGTGAATGCAATCGACGGGACACACCTCAACGCACGATGCGTCTTTGACGTCGATGCACGGCTGAACGATCACATATGCCACGTCCGGCAAGGTTACCATGGCCCCACGTATGCCCGAGAGTGAGCCCAAACCCAGGCTGATCGAGCTCGTCGACCCTGGTGTGGGCCAGGGCTGGAAAGCCGTCCTGAAGAACGGAAAATCGGTGGTCATCCACGAGATTCCGGTCCCTGCGGCCGAGGTGGCGGGCGCCGTGCCCCGCGTCCAGAGGCTGTTCGAGAACCGCCATCCCGCCCTCTCCCCAGTGCTGGCCTGGGGCACCGATCCCAATGGCCTGTGGGTCGCGGTCGAGCCGAACGAGGGAGTGCCGCTGGGCACGATTCTGTCGCGCGGCCCCCTGACGCCGCCCGCTGCCGCCGCGCTCGGAGCCGCCCTGCTGTCCGGCGTGGCAGCAATGCACGAGGCGGGCATCGCAATGGGCGGGTTCGGCGCGGCCTCGGTGAGGGTCAACGGCAACGGCGAGGTGCGCCTGGCCGGTCACCCGGCGGGCGCCGTGCGCGGAGCGCCGTCACAGAGCGACCTGCGCGCCGACGTGCGGTCGAGCGGCATGGCGATCTGCGCCGCTTTCGGCGTCGACCCGGCCGGCGCGCCGGCGCCGGCGAACATCCCGCCCGGCCTGGTCGTGACCATGCGTTCGATGGCCAGCGGCGCCATGGGCCCGGCCGCCGACCGCGCGCAGGGCGCGCTGCGAGAGATGGCGGCGGCGCTCCTGGCGCCGGACCGGATGGGCGCCGCGCAGGCCGAGCTGGCGACGCGCGCCGGGGGCCGTGAGATGCCGCCCATCACGCCCTTCCTG
>DATCPU010000267.1:0-1549 GCA_036569925.1 Candidatus Dormiibacterota bacterium | reverse complement strand
CGGCTGGGGCATCGCCAACGCTTTCCGCCAGCCGTCGGCTACCGTGCAGTCCCCGCTTCCGATCGCCAGCCCGACGACCGCCCCCAACAACGGCAACCTCGGCTCCGACGCCATCGCCGCCATGGTCGCCCCGGCGATCGTCGACATCAATACCATCACGACGTCCGGGCAGGCGGCGGGCACCGGCCAGATCCTCACGTCTGACGGTGAGGTGCTCACCAACCACCATGTCGTCAACGGGTCGACGAGCATCAGCGTCGTCATCGCAGGCCGCAGCGGCAACTACCACGCCCACGTGATCGGCGTTGTTCCGTCACGTGATGTCGCGCTGATTCAGATCGAGGGCGTCTCCGGGCTCCCGACGATAACCCTCGGGTCATCGTCAAGTGTCAAGGTCGGCGACTCAATCCTCGCCATCGGCAACGCGCTTGGCCTGGGCGGCGCCCCGTCCGTGACCACCGGCACCGTCACCGCACTCGACCAGACCATCACCGCCAGCGAGGGCGGGAATGACGCCGAGCAGCTCAGCGGCATGATCCAGAGCGACGCACCGATCCAGCCCGGAGACTCGGGCGGGGCGATCGTCAACTCGTCGGGCCAGGTCGTGGGCATGATCACGGCCGGCGACGTGCAGGGCTTCCGCTCGCAGACCTCAACCACAAACTACTCGGTCCCGACCGACACCGCGATCTCCTACATCAACCGCATCCGCTCGGGCGAGGCCGCCGCGGACATCGTGTACGGCCAGGTCGGCTTCATGGGGGTCTCGGTTCGGGACTCGACCGCCGGCGGCGCCCAGGTCGTGACCGTCCAGCCAGGCTCACCGGCCGACGCGGCGGGAATCTCTCCCGGCGCGGTCATCACCAAGGTCGGCGGCACCGCGATCACCTCCAGCGCGACGCTCGGCACGGCGATCCGATCCCACAAGTCAGGGGACCGTGTCTCGGTCACCTGGACCGACTCGAACGGCTCGCACACCACGACCATGACGCTGGCAGGGGTGAATCCGTAAGGCAGGGCGTCACAAAAGCTCCACCTTCGGTGCTTAGACAACGGTGATCGGCGCCCAGCCCGCACTTCGCGCCATCGGCCTGAGCAAGGCCTATGGCAAGAGATTGGCCGTGGATCGCCTCGACCTCCAGGTCGACCGCGGCGAGCTGTTCGGCTTCCTCGGCCCCAACGGTGCGGGCAAGACGACAACCATCCGCATGGCGCTCGGGCTCATCGCCCCCACCAACGGATCGATCGAGATCCTCGGCCTCGAGGTGCGCCGCAACCGCTCCAAGGTCCTGCCTCGCGTTGGCGCGCTGGTCGAATCCCCCGCGCTGTATGGCTACCTCTCAGGCCGCAACAACCTTCGGGCGTTTGGCGATCTTCTGGGCGGCGTGCCGCAGAAGCGGATCGACGAGGTGCTCGAGATCGTCTCGTTGAAAGGACGTGAGAAGGACAAGGTCAAGACCTACTCGATGGGCATGAAGCAGCGGCTCGGGCTCGCCATTGCGCTGCTCAACAACCCCGACCTCCTCATCCTCGATGAGCCGGCCAACGG
>DATCPU010000266.1:0-1738 GCA_036569925.1 Candidatus Dormiibacterota bacterium | reverse complement strand
CTCCAGGATACACTCGACGCCAAGTGGGAACCAGTCTCGCAGTGCGGTATCATCGGGCTGCCGAATCGCGTGTTTTGCCCTGCTGACGACCACGACATTCGGGGTAACCGGTCACAGCCGTGCTGACAACCACGACATTCGGGAGTTTTCCGCGCGAGTTCTCGCCACTGGCGTTTGGCGGGATTCCAACCAGGAGTATTCCCGGCAATCATTGGGGAATGACCTCAACCACCCGCACCCTGCGCCGTTACGATCATCGCCTCCGGGAGCTGGTCTGCAATACGAAAAGCGTCGACGTAGCCGTACGCCACGGAGTGCCCCGATCCACGGCGCGAGGCTGGCTCGCGCCAAGGTCAACGCCGGTCGTGACGTTGAATGTAGCCAACGAGGATACGATTCGCTTGCGGCAGGAAGTCCTTGCGCTGCGCCATCGCGTTGACCGCCTCGTGGCCCTGCTGCGGCTGATGACGCTGCTGCTCAAGGTCTCGGGCTTCTCCTTGGCCAAGGCCCGGTTGCCGGACGGCGCCGCCAAAACACGACTGCTGCAAGCCATTGACCGATCTCGATCGCACTTCACGCTGCGTGCCGTGCTCCGCATGGTGGGCTTGTCTCAAACCAGGTACCACGCCTGGAGTAACGAGATGACCTGCGGCCTCAACGACCGCCCGTCGTGTCCGCGAAGTTCGCCGCAGCAATTGACGTTGAGCGAGGTCCAGACGATCCGCGACATGGTCACGTCCGATGAATATCGGCATGTGCCCACCGGAATCCTGGCCCGACTTGCCCAGCGGCTTGGCAAGGTCTTTGCGTCGCCGACCACCTGGCGTCGATTGGTCCGGGTCCACCAATGGCGCCGGCCTCGGCAGCGGGTGCATCCCGCCAAACCCAAGGTGGGAATTCGCGCTGTGCGAGCCAACGAGATCTGGCATGTCGATACCACCTTGATCCGCCTGCTCGATGGCAGCCGAGCCTATCTGCACGCCGTCATCGATAACTTTTCCCGGCGAATTCTTGCCTGGCGCGTGGCGGCGAGGTTCGATCCTGGGGTCACCGCACAGCTCCTACTCGACGCGTCGGCGGGCATGACGTCGGACAAGCCCACGGTGCTGGTCGACGGCGGTGTCGAGAATTTCAATTCGGCGGTCGATCAGGTCCTCGCATCCAGACTCCTGAAGCGCGTCCTTGCCCAAACGGAGATCCAGTTCTCGAACTCGCTCATCGAATCCTGGTGGCGAATCCTCAAGCACCAGTGGCTGTATCTCAACACGCTCGACAGCGTTGCGACCGTTCGGAAGCTGGTCGCCTTCTATGTCGAGCAGCACAACCGGCACCTTCCGCACGCGGCGTTTCACGGCCAGACTCCCGACGAAATGTACTTCGGAACCGGGGCCGAGATTCCGAAAGAGCTCGCGACATCCAGGATCGCAGCGAGGCAATCGCGTCTGGCGGCCAATCGGGCCCTGAGCTGCCAGAACTGCGGCCAGCCCGTCTCGCTCGACAGTTGATCAAAGACAGTCGCTAAAAATGCACCCGTACGCCGCTCGATTCGCTCCGGGGCCGAGGAAACTCTTGGCCAAACGGAAGGTTTTCCGGGTCTGTGGAACGCAGTCAGCGATTCTCGGTCACCTTGATCGGGCCGCTGCGGAGCATTCTGATCGCAGTGGCGAGAACTCGCGCGGAAAACTCCCGAATGTCGTGGTTGTCAGCAGGGTTGGTGGCCTGGTCAATAGACCACAAC
>DATCPU010000265.1:0-7665 GCA_036569925.1 Candidatus Dormiibacterota bacterium | reverse complement strand
AAGTGATATTGCTCGGGGGGATAGAACTCGACCAAGGCTGGTTTGACTTCCTCCCATGGGTACTTCGAAGTCGCCAAGCAGAGCTGGCACATGCTTATGAACGGCGCAAACCGCCCAAGGTCCGTTGGCTCGATCGCGCGGAGTAAATCAGCTAGGGATTTGTCCCAGTCGCCACCGAGTACCTCCTCCGAAACTGCTGCGCGGAGGTAATCCTGCCACGCTGCTTGGAAGGCTCCCTCAAATGAGGACCTCGAAGCCACTCTAATACCGCCCCATGCCTTGGAGGCTGACGGTCGGATAATCGGCACAGCGGATCTGAACTGTCATGCGCTGTAGCGATTGCTCATGGAAATTTGACCCCTACCCCTGACCCCTACCGGGGTACGTTTTGGTGCCACTCGGTGCCTGTCATCCGAATACAAACCACCTTTTCTGTGGAGCGCAACCGGCGCCAAAGGCGCCGGACTCTCAGTGGACGTCTCCCGCCAAAATCGCCCTTCAGGCGATTTTGGAGCGGGAGACGGGGATCGAACCCGCTACCTCAACCTTGGGAAGGTCGCGCTCTGCCAGATGAGCTACTCCCGCGCGGCCTTCATCTTATTTGAGAGCTAGGTCTCGACCACGCCCTCGGCCTGCGGGGCCATCTCAGTGACGACGGAGCGCACCAAGGTCGAGTACTCCTCGACCAGGGCCGCGGATTTCACAGGGTCCAGGGTCGAGGCGATGATGTGGTACTCAGGTCTGTCCGCATCCGGCACCACGAGCACCCAGCCGCCCTCGACGAACACCTTGACCCCATCGGTCAGGTCAACCCTGTCCTTGATGTGCCTCTCCATCATGGTCCGCATCACGCGGCCCTTCACCTCCCAGGGACAGAACTCGACCGCCGCCTTGTGCGCGACAGCAGGGATTTTGTGCTGCAGGCTGTCGAGCGAGGAGCCAGTGTGGGCGAGCAGCTCGAGGAGCCGAACTGTGGTGAAGATTGCGTCGAACGACACGGCGAAGTCAGGCCAGCAATATCCGCCTGCGCCATCCGAGGCAACAACGGTGTCGGCGTGCTGAGCGGCGCGAAGCACGGCGCCAGGAGTGATCTTCGTCGGCACGAAGCGACCGTTCATTTTGTCCGCGATCATCGAGAAGGCGAGGGACGCTGACGCCGGGCCGAGGACCAGCCCTGGCTTGTGGGCCAACGCGAGCTGAACCACAATCGCGAACGCGGCATCGTGGTCGAGCACCTCGCCGGTCTCATCGATCAAGAAGCACCGCTCGCCCGGCGTGTCGATGAAAATTCCAAGCCTCGCCTTCACCGCGGAGACGATCACCCCCATCTCCTGGAGGTGGGCCGTGAAGCTGGCCAAATCCTGCTCGACGACTGTCTCCGCCGGCGCCGCCTCCAGGGGGATCACCGTGACGTTCATCTCCTGGAGGATCCTGGGCAACGCGAGGGCAGCAGCGCCGTTGTTGTAGTCGACCAGGACCTTGAAGCCGGCGCCGCGCACCGCCTCGAGGTCGACCTTGCCCAATATCTCCTCGACGTAGCGGTCCGTTTGACCATCCCGCCGGATGATTCGGCCCATCTCGTAATGGGAGACGCGGCGGATGTCCTCCCTGAAATACAGGCTCTCGAGCTTTCGCTCCGTGCGCTTGTCGAGGTCGAGGCCGTGGTCGTCGAAGATGCGGATGTCCACCGACCGCGGATCGACTGGAGATGTCTGGACATGGACGGCCGACACCCGGGTGTGACGCGCCCAGTAACGCGCCACGGGGGCCGCCACGACTGAAAGGTCAGTGACGTTGGCGCCCGACGAGATCAATCCCGAGGTGATGGCACGCAGGATCATTCGAGCCGACCGCGTGTAGTCGCGGGAGATCGACATTTCGGTCCCTTTGGGGCTGAGCGCACCGATCGCGGCGCCCAGCCGCGCACCGAACTCGGGCGTGAACTCGACGTTGGTGAGGCCGGTGAGGCCGTATGAGGTGAACAGGCTCCGCTTCCAGGAACCCGCCCAGATGATCGACTCATGGACGACCGCGCCCGGCTCGACCTCTTTGTTCGGCCAGATCCGTACGTTTGGGTTGACGGTCGCCCCGGTGCCCAGCACCACCTCGCTGCCGATCACGCTGCCCTCCTCGAGCAGGCAGCCGTTCTTCACAGTCACCGCACGGCAAACGACCGCGCCGCGCAGGCGCGAGTTCTCGCCGATGTAGGAGTGGTCCCACGTGATCGAGTTGGAGACCTTCGCCCCGGAGTCGATGGTCGTGTAGCCCCCGACCACACAAGGTCCGTTGACCCACGCGCCTGCACGCACCTTAGCGCCGGCACAGATCAGCGCGGGGCCGTCGACACGGGCTTGCGGAGAGACCTCCGCATCGGGATGGATCCAGATTGACTCCCCGGCCCTCTCCCCCGGAATGTCGACCTTGACGCGGCCCTCGAGGCAGTCGAAGTTGGCTTTGACGTAGGCGCTGTGGCTGCCGACATCCTCCCAGTAGCCGGGTGCCACCCAACCAAAGACCGGCTCACCTTGCTTCAGCAGCTTGGGAAACACGTCGCCCGACCAATCGGTGATCTCGCCAGGCCGGAAGAAATCGAACACCGCCGGATCGAGGATGTAGATGCCGGTGTTGGCGAGATCGGAAATGACCTCGCCCCAGCTCGGCTTCTCGATGAACCGCTGCACGGCGCCACCCTCATCGACGACCACCACGCCGTACTCAAGGGGGTTCGGCACCGGCTTGAGCACGATGGTCGCAAGGGCGCGGCGCTCGCGATGAAAGCGCGCCGCGGCGATGAGGTCGATGTCAGTGAGCGAATCGCCCGAGATCACGACAAAGGTCTCCGTGAGCTGCGGGCGCGCGAGCATCACCGAACCCGCTGTGCCGAGCGGCGAGTCCTCCACCGAATAGGTCAGGGCTACGCCCTGCTCGGATCCGTCGCCGAAATAATTGCGGATCGAGGCGCCGAGGTACTGCACAGTGGCCACCACGTCGCGCATCTGGTGGCGCCGCAGGTGCAGCAGGATGTGCTCCATGATCGGGCGCCCGGCGACCGGCACCAGAGGCTTTGGCTGCCGGCTGGTCAGCGGTCGGAGGCGAGAGCCTTCGCCCCCGGCCATGACTACCGCCTTCATGCCCCAGCCATCGCAGTCGATACCATCGTAAGTCGATGTTGGAGCAAGTCGACCACGGCTATTCGGTCCTGGAGGAGCTGAACTACTTCGCGCACGACCTTCTGTGGACGTGGGAGCCCCGAATCGAAGCTGCCTTTCGGGTCCTGGATGCAGAGCGCTGGGAGGCGACCCGGCAGAACCCCGTCGTGCTCCTGTCGCAGCTCGGCGAGGAGGGGGTCGCGAAGGCGATGGAGAACGCGGATGCGCAGTCCGCCCTGACGGCGGCACGGGCCGCTTACCGCGAGTACTACGACCGCAATCCGGCCTTCATGAACGCGAAGGCGCCCCTGGTCATCGGGTACTTCTCGCTGGAGTTCGGCCTGGCCGAGTGCCTGCCGATCTACTCGGGCGGCCTGGGCGTCCTGGCCGGCGACCACCTTAAGGCCACCAGCGACCTGGGCCTGCCGCTCGTGGCTGTCGGCCTTCTTTACAAGCAGGGTTTCGGCCGCCAGGAGATCGACGCGGGCGGCCGCCAGGTCGAGGTGTACTCCGAGCACCGCGGCATCGACCTGCCGATACGCAAGGTCGAGGGCGTCGAGGTCGAAGCTCCTATCGGCGAGCGCAAGGTCAAGATCGCCGTGTGGCGCGCGCAGGTCGGCCGTGTGCCGCTCTTCCTGCTCGACACCGACCTCGAAGCCAACCCGCCGGATTTGAGGGCAATCACCGACCGCCTCTACGTGCCCGAGCCGGATCGCCGCCTGCGCCAGGAGATCGTGCTCGGAATCGGTGGCGTGCGCGCGCTGCACGCGCTGGGCGTCGTGGCGGGCGTCTACCACCTGAACGAGGGCCACAGCTTCCTGTGCGCGATCGAGCGCATCCGCGAGCTGCGCGCCTCGCGGCGGATGACGTTGGAGGAAGCGCGCCTGGTCGCCCGCGCGGGCATAGTCTTCACCACGCATACGCCGATCGCGGCAGGCAGCGACTACTTCGAGCCGGGCCTGGTGTGGGACCTCTTGGGACCATATCTGAGCGAGGTAGGCATCACGTTCGACCGGTTCATGGACCTCGGCCGCCAGCGGCCTGGCGATCCCCGCGAGCGTCTGTGCACCACATACGCAGCGCTGCGGCTCGCCGACCAGGCGGTTGGCGTGAGCCGCCTCCACGGCACGGTGTCGAAGCGACTCTGGAAGGATGCGTGGAAGGGCCTCCCTGAGGTCCAGGTGCCGATCGGTTCGGTCACCAACGGCGTGCATATGCCGACCTGGGTGGCGCCGGAGATCAGAGACCTGCTCCGGCGATTCGTGGGGCCTGACTGGTGGGACCTCGATGGGGGCGACGGCCGCTGGGAGGCAGTGTTCGAGATCCCGGCAGCCGAGCTGTGGTCGGTGCACATGGACCTGAAGCGGCGCCTGCTTGAGGTCGCCCGCAAGCGGTCCGAGCACACGGCTGACCTTGACGCGAACGCGCTCACGATAGGTTTCGGCCGGCGGTTCGCTCCCTACAAGCGTGCCAACCTCCTGCTGCAGGACTCGCCACGCCTTACCAAGATGCTGCGCAGCGCGAAGCACCCCGTGCGGTTCCTTTTTGCGGGCAAGGCTCACCCCGCCGACCAGCAGGGCAAGGACATTGCGGCGGATGTCGTCGCTTTCGCGCGGCAGCAGCCACGCGTGGTGTTCCTCAAGGACTACGACATCGAGCTGGCGGGCCACCTGGTTCGCGGCGCCGACGTGTGGCTCAACAACCCACGGAGGTTTCTCGAAGCCAGTGGCACGAGCGGAATGAAGGCCGGCGCCAACGGGGTGCTCAACGTCAGCATCCTCGATGGGTGGTGGGATGAGGGCTACCGGCCGGAGCTCGGATGGGCCATCCCCTCAGGCGCGACCCTCGATCGTCCCGGGGTTGACGACCAGGCCGAGGCGGAGAACCTTTATCGATTGCTCGAGCGCGAAGTGGTGCCCGCTTACTTCGAACGGGACGAGAACGGAATCCCGCAGCGGTGGGTGGAGATGATGCGGGCGTCGATCAGGCACATCGCCACGGAGTTCGCCGCGAGGCGGATGGTGATCGACTACTTCAACACGGCGTACGCGCCAGGGGCGAGGCGGGTGGAACAGTTGCGGCTACTCCCTGACTGGGGCGGGTAATGGAGATCTCCGGAGCTCGGACCGACCAGCCCTTGGGCGATGGCATGGCCGCGGTCATGAACGCGATGAACCAGGCAGCCGCATTTGGGACATGCACAAGTGAGAACGGGTGGCGCGGGCCTTTCGTTTCGAGTGGCAAACCAGCCCAGCCCGACCATTTGTGCCCTTTCGGCCGGACTCAAGCGCCTGGATACAGCCGTTTGTGCCCTTTTGGCTGCAACGCTTCGCGTCCTATTCGACCAGGGACGGAGTGCCCCTCCGCTCTCGCCGCGCGCCGATGCCGGACAGATAGAGCTGGACGTACTTCTGCGCCGAACGTGACCACGAGACGTCCTCGGTCATCGCCCTGCGGACCAGCCACGCCCACAGTGAAGGGTGCCTGTACGTCTCCGCCGCCCTGACCACCGCGCCGAAGAACTGCCACGCGTCGTACTCGTCGAATCGGAAACCGTTGCCGCTGGCGGCCACCGGATCGTAGCCCTTGATCGTGTCTGCAAGGCCGCCCGTGGCGTGCACGACGGGGATGGTGCCGTAGCGCAACGCGATGAGCTGGGCCAGGCCGCAGGGCTCGAAGCGCGAGGGCATCCACAGCATGTCAGCGCCGGCGTAGACACGCTGGGCAAGCGCCGAGTCGAATCCGATAGCTGCGGCGACCTGCGTGGGCCGCGACTCCGCCCACCGACGAAACATGTCTTCGTATCGCCGGTCGCCGGCGCCAACCACCACCACCTGCAGGCCCAGGTCGAGGAGCGCCGGCATCGCCTGCTCGACCAGGTCGAGCCCCTTGACGTCATAGAACCTCGAAACCATCGCGCACAGCGGCTTGTCCGAATGCGCCAGCTTCAGCTCGGTCCGCAGCTCAGCGCGGTTCAGCGCTTTGGCCTCAGGCGCCAGGGCTGAGTAGTGATGCGGAATGTTGGGGTCGTGCTCCGGATCGAAAAGCTCGTAGTCGATCCCGTCGATGATCCCGTGCAGCTTGTGCGCATGAACGCGGAGCAACTGGTCCAGGCCTTCGCCCAGCTCAGGTGTCTGTATCTCGTTCGCATAACGCTCGCTGACTGTGTTGACGACGTCAGCGAGATGGATGCCTCGCGCCAGGAAGTTGACTGTGTCATCGAGGCCCGGGATGCCGGCGCGAAGCAGGCCCCACCGCTCCAAACCCGCCAGCTGCAGCGCACCGAAGCCGAACTTGCCCTGCTCGGCAAGGTTGTGAATCGTTAGCGCGGTTGCAATCTCCCCGATCGGCGTTTCCGCGTAGACACGTTCGATCAGGTTCGGCACGAGCGCCGCGAACGCGTCGTGGACATGGATCACGTCGGGCATGAAGTCGAGGGGCCCGAGCATCTCGAGCAACGCACGGTTGAAGTAGACGGACCTGGCATCGTCGTCGGCAAACCCATAGATGCCTTCGCGGTCATACAGCGCCGGACAGTCGATGAAGTACACAACGATCTCACCAAGGCGCCCCTCGAAGATCGTGGCCGCGAGCGTCTGCGCGCCCAGCGGCACCTGGAGATCGGTGAGCGCAGGCTTGAGGCCGTTGCGCGCGATGTCGATCTGCCGGTAGCGCGGCATCACGAGCCGGACGTCGTGACCGAGCCTGTGAAGCTCCTTGGATAGCGCGGCGGTGACGTCTGCGACACTGCCGGACTTCGCAAACGGCACGAGCTCCGCGGTAGCGATGAGGAGCTTCAGCCGGCGCGACTCGGTGACCTCGACGGGCTGAGGATCCCCCGGTATGCGCAAGCCGAGCGAGCCGTTGGGTGGCACCTGCTCGATGTCGCGGCCCTCCCGGCTCACCACCAGCGCCAGCTCGAGTGTGTCCCCCTCCCGTTTTGCGAGATGCGAGAACGGCACCGAGAGGAAGAAAGGATCCGGGACCTCCCACTCGGCCTCGGGCTCGGCCTTCGTCTGCGGCTCGACCACACGGGCGACCGTAACGGCCGCGCCGCCTTTCGCCTTCGGCACGATCCGGATGACATGTGCCGGCTCGAACCCAAGCTCCGCCGCCGCCGCCACCGCCAGCGGCAGGTCCAGGTGTCCTTCGCCGTCAGCGGCGGGTGCGCCTGAGCAGTAGATCCAGAACTCGATGGCTTGGGCTTCGAGCTCGCCCGAAGTTCGCGGTGTGTCGATCCGGAAATAGAGGCGCTCGTGGTCGCAACCGTAGAAGACGCGCTCGACCACACCTGCGGGCCGGTGCAGGGCGCCAAAGCCAGAGCCGACGAGGTAGTACCCGGCGTGGCTCCAGAGCGGGTCCGTGATCGACGTCGGGCTGATGCTGATCGATGGCACGCCGCGCTCTGGCGTGCTCGCACGCTCAATGATCGGCTGGAACAGGCGCGCGGGTGGACGCTGCCCCATGAGCTTGTAGACGTTGCGGAGATGGAGCCGGAACTGGTTGTCCCAGATGG
>DATCPU010000264.1:0-3138 GCA_036569925.1 Candidatus Dormiibacterota bacterium | reverse complement strand
CCACGATCCACGCCGTCGACGATTTCCTCCAGGACATGCGCGCGCTGGTCCAAGAGCTCGACCAGGGCGGACTCTTCGCGCCATCCCCGACCATCATGGTCACCGCTGGTGGCAGCGCGTTCCCCGATCGCGCGGTAGCGTGCCTCGGCGGCGAGTGGAACCTCAGCCGCCCCGTGCGCCAGGTGCTTCGAAGCGGCTGCTACCTGACGCATGACGCCGCCCACTACCAGCAGCTATCGCCGTTCGGCGGGCGCATTCCGGAGACCGGCCGGCTCGAGGAAGCACTCGAGATTTGGGGGGCGGTCCTGTCGACGCCGGAGCCCAGGCTCGCGATCCTCGGGTTCGGGAAACGCGATGTGCCGCACGATCTCGAGCTACCCGTGCCGCGATTGGTCAAGACGCCGGGCCCGCAGCCGCCGATCCCGTTGCGCGCCGAGGCTTCCATCTCAAAGGTGATGGACCAGCACGCCTTTCTGAATCTGGGCGCTGATGCCACCTTGAAGGTGGGGGACCTTGTCGGCTGTGGTATCTCGCACCCCTGCACCGCCTTTGACAAGTGGCGGCTCATCCCGGTCGTCGACGACGCCTATGTCGTCATCGACAGTGTCCTTACATACTTCTAGATGTTGAAGCTGCATGAGCTGCGCGGCGTCCTGCCGGCATTGGTGACACCGCTGACCAGGGATGGCGCAGTCGACGAGCCTGCCATCCGGCGGGTGGTCGACCACGTGCTGGCCGGCGGCGTGCACGGTCTCCTGGCGCTTGGCTCGACCGGGGAGGTCGCATCGCTCGACGAGTCGGCCCGCCGCCAGGTGCTCGCTGCCGTTGTCAATGCGGGCGCAGGCCGGGTGCCAGTGCTCTGCGGCATCGCCCAAAGCCGGCTTGCCGACTCCATCGCCGACGTGATCGCCGCCGCAGACCTCGGAGCGGACGCCGTGCTGGTCGCGCCTCCTTATTACTATCCGATCGACCAGCCGACGGTGCTGAGCTTCTACCGGACGTTGGCGGCGAAGAGCCCGCTGCCGGTCCTTGTCTACAACATCCCCCAAAACACGAAGGTGGTGGCCGATCCGGCGACGGTCGCGGCGCTCGCGCGTGAGGGCACCGTGATGGGCATCAAGGATTCCAGCCGCGATTTCGAATATTTCGAGTCAGTGTGCGTGGCGACGCGCGACTTGCCGGACTTTCGAATCTTCACCGGCAGCGACACGATGCTGCTGCCTTCGCTGGTGATGGGTGGAGCGGGCACCATTTGTGGAGGCGCGAATATCGCGCCCGCATGGGTCGTGAGGATCTTCGACGATTTCGAGCGTGGCGATTGGGAAGCGGCTCGACCGCACCAGGATTTGCTGCTCGAGCTTGTGCAGGCGGTCCGCCCCGGAGTGTTTCCGTCGGCGATCAAGGCGGCGCTGCACCTACAAGGTTTGTGCGAGCCGTGGCTTGCCGCGCCGGTTGCGCCGCTCGATGCAGCATCGGTCGCGCGCTTGAGGGATCAGTTGAGTGCGTGGGGCCTCCTCACCGAGGCGCGCCAAGCAGCTTCATGAGTGGCGCCGGGACGGTGACCGCTGAGGTCGCCATCATCGGCGCCGGCATCCACGGCGCCAGCGCGGCTTATCACCTCGCGTCGATGGGCGTGAAGCCGGTCGTGTTCGAGCGAGTCGCACCGGCCGGCGGACCCACCGGTCGCTCATCTGCCATCTGCAGGGCCTACTACACGAACCCGTATCTCGCGCGGGTTGCGCACGCGAGCCTGGAGATGTTCCGTTCCTTTGCGGACCTCACCGGCGGCAGGGATTGCGGTTATCACCAGACCGGCGCCGTCTACTTGCATTCCAAAGCCGATATGGCGGCCCTGCATGAAGCGGCGGCCTATATGAATTCGATCGGTACGCGAATCGAGATGCTCAGCCCGGTGGACCTTCTGCGACAGTTTCCGCTGTTCAACGCCGACGGCGTTGGCGTTGCGGGCTGGGAGCCTGGAGCGGGTTATGCGGACCCAGTGGCCACCACCGCCGGGCTGCTGGCACGGGCATGCGAGCTGGGAGCGACGCAGCGACTTTACACGCGAGTGGTCGGCGTCGAGCCGCGCGAAGGCGGCGGCGCCAGGCTCGCCCTCGAGAACGGCGAAACCACGGAATGCGAGCGGCTGATGATCGCGGCCGGCCCCTGGACGAGGTCGCTGGTGGCGCAGATCGGACCGCTGCTGCCGCTCACTGTCGAGAGGCACTACGTGGCCACCATCCGCTGGCACGACGCCCGCGAGATGCGGTTCGCTCACGCGGACATCGTGGGCGGTTATTACTGCAAGCCCGAAGGCGAGGATCAGTACTGCCTCGGTCCGCTGACACCCGAGCCTGAGATCGATCCCGACGAACCGGTTGGTGGGATTGAGACCGAGGAATCTCATGCTCTTGCGCGGCTGGCCACCAGGCGCATCCCCCGCTTGAAAGACGCTGTGTCGACGGGAGGCTGGGCGAGCCTGTACGACGTCAGCCCGGACTGGATGCCGGTGATCGGCGAGGTGGCGCCAGGCGTCTTTGTCGACGCGGGCACCAGCGGCCACGGTTTCAAGCTGGGCCCGGCCCTGGGCGCGGACGTAGCCGCGCTCGTAATGGGCAAGGAAGTGGATGAGGGCATCCGGGACTTCACGCCCACGCGCTTCGAAGCGGGGCGGCCGCTGGCGGCTGGCTATGGGGGCGCCCGAATCCTGGGCTGAAGTCCAACCAGCCCTTGCGCTGATATAGCTTGGTGATATATCCTCGCGCTATATGGAGCTAACCAACACCTCCTTCCTACTCCTCGGCATGGTCGCGCTGGGCCCGATGTCGGGCTATGACATCAAGCAGATGGCGGACGGTTCGACCCGCTACTTCTGGCAGATCAGCTATGGACAGATCTACCCCGAGCTGAAAGCCCTGGAGAAAGCGGGCATGGTCCAGGCCGCCGAGGCGGCCCGCGGCTCCCGCCAGCGCACCCTCCACCAGCTGACCGACACCGGCACGGAGGCGTTGACCGAGTGGATCTCGGACTCAAAAGTCACGCCGGTCGAGCTGCGCGACGAGATGCTGCTGAAGCTCTTCTTCTCCGACGCGGTGGGCCTGCCTGAGCGTATTGCCCTCGCCCGCCATATGGCTCCCC